>JAJRYZ010000187.1 GCA_024275515.1 Spirochaetota bacterium | reverse complement strand
GTATCCGGCGACGTTGGCCGTGGATATGAGAATGAGGCGGACGTCGCGCCGGTCGCCCGGGATTGAAGTGATCAATCGTTCGACGCCTCGACTGTTCACATCGAAAAAAGCGCGCCGGCTTCCCCAGTCGGAAGCCCGGGCGGCGGTGTGTACGACGACGGCGCAGTCGGCAAGCGCATCGGAGAGGCTTTCGGAATCCTCCAAATCTCCGATGCGCAGCCGGGACCGGATGTCGATTTGCAGATCCGCCTCGAGCTCGATGATGCGACGCAGGTCGCCGGTTTTCCGGACGAGGCCGTAGGCGTCACGGCCGCTCTTCACCAGGCGCGCAAGAAGCGCCGAGCCGAGGAACCCGTTCGCGCCGGTCACGAGAACGGGTCCCGTCACAGCGTCTCCGGCTCGGGGAGCACTCGTTCGATTTCCTCGACGCGATATCCAAAGCCCGCATCGCCGATACTCGACAGGTCGATCGCGCCGCCGGTTCTCCGATAGATCCCCGGGTGAACGCGGGCCTCCGGCTCGGAGGCCGCCGGATAGAATTGCATGCCGTTGGTCTCGACTCCCATGATCGTGCCGGCGTGCGCGGCCAGCCTCACGTGCGGGATCTGGGCGAGCATCGGGTTGGTGAGGTCCTGGACCATCAGCTGCATCCCGTGTGCCTTGGCCCAGCAGAGCGACAGGAGCGCTCCGGTCTGAGTCTTGCAGGTTTTCAGAGCCACTCCGGACCATCCGAGCTCACGACCAAGCCTGATGAGTCGCCAATCGTGCGCGCTCTCGTCCATGAAAAGCGGTTTTCGCGCCGAGACGCTGTGCACGTCTATCCGGTTACGTTCGAGATCGTACGGGAAAGGCTGTTCGACGTAGAGAATTGCGCCGTAGACGCGCGACTCGCGGTCTCGAAGCCGGTCGAGGATTCCGTTTACGTAGGAAGGGTCGGTGACGGTGCAGTTGAAGTCGGCCGAGAGCCACTCGACGCCCGTGCGAAGCCCGAGTTGTCCCACCGCGACGATGCGTTCGTAGTCCCACACTTCATCGTTACCCCGGAGCTTCACTTTGAGACAGGTCAGTCCGTCGCGTTCGATCCACTCGTCGAGAAGAACCGGATAACCGTCGTCCGGCTCCGCGCCCGAAAGGTCGGTGGAATGTATCGGGTCCTTTCCGCCGACCAGATGCCAAGCCCGCAGACGTGTCGGCGGCGGAAAAACGAGATAATCCTCCGGGTAGGCGCCTGAAAAATCGATCGACGAGGCGTCCAGCGGTTCGACGTAGGCGCCGAGATCGGCGTTCATATATGCGCCGTTGTAGGTTCGATATACGTCGGTCTCGTGGAGGTTGCCGTACGCATCATGCACCGCGATATCGAAGAGCGACGCGCAGAGAAGTCCGGCGAGATGCGGCATACGCTCCTCCTCCGGAGCTCGGGCGTTCGTCTCCTCGACGGTTTGCGGCAGCAACTCATCGAGAACGCGCGCTCCTATCTCGATCGGATGCCCTTCGTATCGGATTCCCGGAAGCGCCCGCGCGAGGCTTCGGCACACCTGTTGCATTGTTTCGGTACGGTGGGCGACGGGGAGCGAAGACGGCCACGCCCACGG
>JAJRYZ010000186.1 GCA_024275515.1 Spirochaetota bacterium | reverse complement strand
CGGGAGGAGTGCTCTGAGGAACGCCGTGACGCCTGTTCGACGAAGCGATCTTGTTTTCGTCATGCAGAGGCGGGTGGGACATGCCGGCACCGTCGCGTGTTTCGTTATTGCGGCGATCAACGTTTTCGGTGGAATCGAAAGTACGGGCACCGGCATCGCACAAGTGCTAATCAGCCCGTCAGTCTTTATTCTCGTCTCGGTCGGGATTGTTGCCTATTTAACGACGCTTCGTAACTGGCCTTTTCTGCGGCTCGTGCAGGTGGTTATTTTTCTTTCGTATTCGTATGTTGCATCGATACTGCTGTATCCCGGCAATCTGCACGGCGCTATTTTCGGGGTTTTCGGCGTTGTGTTGAGCATTCAATACGGATTGCTACGGAAATACTTCGTCGTGAAGCTCTCCATTCTTCTCGGATCGTATTTGGCTATCAATATCTTCGTCGCCGCCGGCTATGGCGAGTTTCTCTTCCATGCCGGTCCGGCGATTGCGGTACTTGTGACTCTTTTTATCTACCTTTTCTGGGTGATCTTCGCCGAGGAAATCCACGCGTACACGCACGAAAACGAGTATCTTAAGGAAGAGCGTGATAGAAACAAGGTTTTCGTCGGATTCGGCCGCAACATCTCCGGGGTCGTACACAACCTCAAATCTACATTGATGTCCATAGACGGATGTATCGACGTACTGCGAGACGCGGACGGACCGGACCATGACGAGCTGCTCGACATTCAAAAAAACTCGACGGAAAAAATGCTCTTGATGATCAACAATTTCATGACCGCCGTCCGGTCGTATCAACGCACCGAAAAGAGCGCCGTATCCCTCAACAGTTTGGTGAAAAGCTCCGTGGAAATGCTAAAGGGAAACCGGACTCTCAAACATAAGCTTCTTATTGAGACGTCGTTGGGAGAGACGGACGTTGTATACGGCGTTCCCATGGAAATTATGCAAGTAATAGATAACCTTGTGACTAATGCCGCCGAGGCGATGTTGGAGACCGATCGTTACCGGCTTGTCATCGAAACCACCGCTTCCAACGGCTACGTCCGTCTGGCCGTGATAGACGAGGGAAACGGCATTCCCATCTGCGTCGGATGCGGTCGGCGCGATTGCCTCAGTTGCCGCGGCTTCGACTACGGGAAAACAACGAAACCGGGAGGATCAGGGATCGGCATGATGTATGTACGGCAGATTCTCACCGAGATGAACGGAACGATGCGAATCGAGAGCAGGTCGAATTCCGGGACGACGGTCTACGCTATGTTCCCGTTGCATTTCGCCGACACGGCGGCTCGTCCGAACGGGACTCAGGACGCGCGCCGGCTAATGATAAAGAGGGACATTCGTGACGACGGGTGATCGATTCTACAGCTACATGAGAAACCTACGGAAGAAGCGCGGCACGATCGGGGAAGAGCAGGCGTACGCCGACGTCGAACGTTCCTTTCACACGTGTATGGCGGAGTTCCCCGAACCACTCCGGCACGATCTGTATCATCATTTTTTCGATGCCTACGCGAGCGGGGACCGAGGCGAAACCGCGCTATTCGGTGTTGCGGACAAACTTCAAAGGATAGTCGACCTGTTCGCGATGGAGTACGAATCGAAACGCGACGATTTGAGCGACGATGATTGGATCGCCGTTCGGGAAGCTGTCGACGATAACGCTCATGAGCTTGACACAAAGTTGATGACCTACATCATGCGGTTCATACTTGGACGCGGGCTTATCTAATTCCTTACCGGCGACAAGGATTCTGCAGGAGACGCGAAAGATCGTGACGCGGACGGCCCACCGGACCGCAGGATCCTTTCCGGTAGCCGGAGAACCTGATGAATCGCTTCCGCCATGCTTCCGCTCCGAAACGACGGAGAATGAAAAACCTCTTCGCCCCAGATCGTAGGGTTTCCGCACCGGGACCGGCGTGGGCTCGCTTGACCGTCGTCTCGGCGACGGCGGCCTTCGCGGCAACGATGAGCATCGTGCACGGAAACGCCCACGGCTGCGCGTTGTTTTTTTGGGTGCTGGTCCCGGTCGTCGGAGGCGTTTGCTTTTTCGTGTCGGGCGGGGTGGCGTCGGGTCTTGTCGCGTTGATCGGATCCGAGTTGCTTGTTCGACTCGGTACGGGCGGTTTGGTCGAGCATACACTCGCGGTCGCGGCGCTTGACGGTTTGCTTTTGCCGGCGGCGGGCGGCTTCGCGGGCTTTGCGGCTCGTCACTTATCGCGTCGGCGCCGGCTGTACGATCTGTGTCGGCAAGCGCTCCGCGAGAAGGAAGAACTCTTTCAGCACATGCTTGATCTTGACCCGATTCATCCGCCGAACGGTCGGACCGATCGCCCGGTCGTATGCGTGTTCTGCGGAAGAGTTCGGCTGGCGGATCGTTTTTTTGTCGCTCTTCGAGATCCGGAGGTCGTCCACAATCTCGACACGCGGCGTTCGATTTGTCCCGAGTGCCTGGCGGAGAGGTACCCGCACCTCCCGGAGTCTGAGCTTGACTTATGAGGTGATCCGGTTCGCAAATCGAGCGCCCGCGCCGGGCCGTCGCCCACGGGCCGGTGGGAACATGTCGCCTCGTCGACGGCCGGCGGCGCGTAGTGGGCCGCTCCGGCGGACCACAGGTCGTCGCCTTTGCCTACCGAATTTCAACCAGATCGATGGAAAAAACTAATTGAGAGTTTTTGGGTATGGGTCCGACTGCTTGGTCGCCGTAGGCGAGTTTCGGCGGAATCTCGACGAGGAATCTGCTTCCGACGTTCATGAGCGGGACGATTTCGTCCCAACCCTCGATGACCCGACCGGCGCCGACCTCGAATTCGAAAGGCGCTCCGTCGCCGCCCCGGAGCGACGAGTCGATGAGCTTGCCGTTGGTCAGCCAGAGGGTATAGTGAACACGTGCCTGACCGCCGTGTTCCGGTCTCGAGCCTTCTCCTTTTTTCAGTTCGATGAAGCGAACACCGCTCTCCGTTTTTTCCATCGACCACCTTCTGTAATCGGGCATCTTGCCTTCGTCGATGTCGGCGTTCGCTTCCGCGACCATTTCCCGCGTTACTTCCGCGCCGCCGTCCGCGCAAGAGGTAAGCGCCGCGGCGGCAATGATAGATGCGATGCAAAGGGGTGCAATTCGTCTCATGTATGGAAACCTACACGAACATTGCGAAGCTGAAAAGGACCACGGCAGTCGGGTGCGATCGGAATGCGGCCGCCGAGGCGCCCAAAGCGTCTCCCCCCCGCGTCGTCGGCTCCGGATTCCCGCTCGTCCTTGCGGCGTTGTGATTCGGTCAGCAATTCGAAATGTGACCCTGGGAACGCCGGACGCTGCGCCGTTTCTGCGATGTCGCCGGAGGAACCGCCGAATCGCCACGAAAACGGCGTCTTTTCGGTTGCTATGGGCGGCAATTCGAAATCTGGCGCGCCAGATTTCGAATTGCTCTGATTCGGTTCACAGGCAGTTCGAATCTTTCATTTCATGATACACTGTTCGCGGACTATGAAAATCCCGGCAAGAGGCAACGAACGACTCGCATTGACGCACGCGGCCGCAGAGGAACACATCGAGCTGAACGCTTTGTGGGAAGCCTCCAATGTAATGGCGGTGCGCCGGCTCGGAATGAGCGACCACGGACCGACACACGTCGCGATCGTCGCCAATATGGCGCTAAAGATACTACGAACTCTTCTCGAGGCGGGCGTAGTCCCGTCGGTCGTAGCGGACTGGGAGTTCGAGAACGACGATGCGGAGGTAATCGTTTTTCTCGGCTCGTTGTTGCATGACCTCGGAAACAGCGTCCATCGAGATCTTCATGACGATTTCGGGGTGACGCTCGCCCGCGGAATACTTCCGGATCTGCTTCGGAAGGCTTACCCCGATCGCAGGATACGGCAAATCATCACGACCGAGACCCTGCACGCGATGGTCGCCCACGATGTCGGCGTCGCGGTTCACACCGTCGAAGGCGGAGTCGTTCGGATAGCCGACGGTTTGGACATGAAAAAAGGGAGAGCGAGGATAGCTTTTGAAAGTGGAAGCGCCGACATCTTCAAGATCAGCGGGATGGCGGTGGAAGCCGTCAAGGTATTACCTCCGACGCGGGAAAAGCCCGTGAGGGTCGAGATACTTATGAACGACGCGGCAGGTATTTTCCAGGTGGACTATTTGCTTAAGAAAAAGATCCAGGGATCGAAACTCGAATCCTACGTGGAGATCATCGTAAAAATGACCGAGGACTCAGGCGGTGAACGGCTCATCGATACCTATCGCCTTGCTTGACCACGTATTCCCGCAGCGGCATGGGACGGTCGGAATGAGTGGCGATCGCCACGGCATCGGTATGCCGGCGATGAGGAGGAAACCATATCCAATGGAAGAAATCCGCACAATTCGAAACTACGTTGCGGGCGAGTGGCGCGAACCCGACGCGTCGGGAACTCTCGATGTGGAAAACCCTTCCACGAGAGCGATCATCGGGCGTGTGCCGTTGTCGACGGCGGCGGAAGTAGATTCTGCGGTCACGGCCGCCGGGCGGGCTTTTGAAGGATGGAGCGTGACGCCGGTGACGCGACGCGTCGAGCCGCTGTTTAGGCTCTTGCGCATGCTGCAGGAAAACGAGGAGACGATCAGTCGTACCTTGACCGAAGAGATGGGGAAGTCGCTTCCCGACGCGCGCGCGGAGATGAAGCGCGTCTACCAGAATATCGAAGCGGCGTGCGGCGCGCCGATTCTGCAGAACGGCGAGTCGATGATCGGGACCGCCACAGGCATCGACGGAGAAACGATAATGGCGCCGATGGGCGTGTTCGCCGCGGTCACCCCTTTCAACTTTCCGGCGATGGCCCCTTTCTGGTTTATTCCCTACGCGATCGCGGCGGGCAATACTTTTGTCTGCAAACCGTCGGAGCTGACGCCGCTCACGATGGAACTGCTTGCGCGATTCATCGATAGGGCCGGCTTCCCGCCGGGAGTGTTCAATCTGGTCAACGGCGATAAATCGGCCGCATCCGCCCTCATCGAACATCCGGGCGTCGTCGGAGTCTCTTTCGTCGGAAAATCCGATACGTGCCGCATCGTCGCCGCGCGCTGCGCGGAGAACAACAAACGGTGTCAGGCGATGGGAAGCGCGAAAAACCATCTGGTGGTTATGCCTGACTATGAGCACATCGGCGCCTTGATTCGGAATATGAGCACCTCCTGCTACGGATGCGCCGGACAGCGGTGCATGGCGTCGTCGGTCATCGTCGGTGTGAGTGAGGAGGTGTACCGCCGGGTTTCCGATCGCTTCATCGAAGAGTCGAAGAGCTTTATCGTCGCCGATCCTCTCGACCCGGACATGGCCGACGAACCGATGCTCATGGGACCGGTCATTAGCGAAACCGCCCGGGAGTTTGTTTATCGGATGATCGAAAGCGGCGTGCGAGAGGGCGCCACCCTCGCGCTCGACGGCCGGGATCCCGCCGACTTAGAGGACGGCTATTACGTCGGGCCGACGGTTTTCACCGACGTCACACCGGAGATGACCATATACAAAACCGAGATCTTCGCGCCGGTGGTGTGTATTCTCAAAGTCGACACGATCGACGAGGCCATCGGGCTGGTCAACGCGCATCCGCTTTCCAACGCGTGTTCGATTTACACCCGCGGCGGCTACTATGCCCGCAAGTTCAAGCTCGAAGCGCGTTGTGGAATGATCGGTATCAACGTGGGAATCCCCGCACCGGTTCCCTTCTTGCCGTTCGGCGGAATCGACAACTCGATGCACTGCGATATCAAGATGCAGGGGAAATCGGCGTTCCGGTTCTTTACCCATGAGAAGGTGGTGGTTGAGCGGTTCTGGGAGGAATAGACGGGAAACCGCGCCGTGCGATGATCCGGGAGCGACGACCTCGCGACGCCGAATCTCGTCTTTTCGAGTCCGATCCGGGTCGAAGGCCCGGCATTCTCGGAGCGGGATTCACTTCGTGTTGTTGACCGGGGCGGCTTGTGCGCGGAGAATGTGAGGAATCGAGGGAATCGTATCGAGCGAGGCGTCGGCGAAGAGGTCGTCTGCGATCGGGATCGAGACGAATCGACGAAACTCCGATCGGTAGGGGGAGACTATGAGCGCTGTGCCGAGATATCTCGACAACTACGGAACGCTCTGGAGCACGAATCCGAAAGAGGCAAACCTCGCGTGGTGGCGGGACGCGCGATTCGGGCTGTTTATCCATTACGGACTCTACAGCCAATTGAAGCGCGGAGAATGGGTTCAGTTCCACGAGCGAATTCCCGTCTCCGAATACGAAAAGCTCGCCGAGACTTTCGATCCCGGCCGGTTCGATGCCGATTTCATCACCGACCTCGCCGCCGAAGCGGAAATGCGATACGTCAACCTCGTAAGCTGCCACCATGACGGCTACGCTCTCTGGAACTCGCGGGTCGAACCGTTCAACAGCGTACGTACGGTGGGGCGTGATCTTGTCGGCGAACTGGCGGAGCAGTGCGCGGCGAAGGGGCTCGGCTTCTTCACCTACTACACCTATCATCAACACTGGCGGCATCCGTACTTTCTTTCGCGCGAATACTATCCCACCGCGCGACCGGACTATCCGACGCCGGAGCCGGCGTACAAGTTCTCGAAACCGAGCGACTTCGATCGTTACGTCGAGTACGCCCACGAATGCATAAGCGAGCTATTGTCCGGCTACGGCCCGATCACGGGCATGTGGCTCGATCTGATAATGGGTCACTACGCCTGTCCGCACATGATGCCTGTCGAAGAGACCTACGCGCTCATAAGGAAACTCCAACCGCACTGTCTGATCTCTTTCAAACAGGGCGCCACCGGCACCGAAGATTTCGCGACGCCGGAACAGCATTTTCACTCGCTCGAGGAGAGGGCCCGCGTCGCCTACGGAGAGGAGGCGGCGCGAGTCGCGCGGGAAGCGTGGGAACGGAACCGCGGCAAACACAACGAGATTTGCGCGACGTTGCAGCGGACCAAGTGGGCCTACTCCGAAGGGGAAACGCATCTCGATGCGCGGGAGGTGCGCGGGTTGATCGCTCATGCGCTGTCGCATGACGCGAATCTTCTTCTCAACGTCGGTCCCTTACCCGACGGCTCCTTTCCCGAAGAGGACGTTGCGACGCTCAAAGAGGTGGGGAAGCGAATCCGCGCGGAGGGATGGCCGGGGCCCGATGAGGCGGCGATTCCGGAGCGCAATCCGGAGAAAAAAGTTCGACCCGGAGGCGCGGTCTCCTCGTGAAGCGTGCGATCCGCCGGTCACGGCGGCGGCGCGAGGGACCGGCGTCAGTCGATCGGTTGTCTGAGACCTGCGAGCCCCATGTTCCGGATCTGAGCGTTGTGGTTGGTGTCGTGGGAAACGACCCACGCGACCGCCCTCCCGAGCGGTATCTTCCAGGCCGGAAACGTTTCATCGAGTTTCTCGTCGGTCGCCGCTGCAAGCGCGTCGACGAAACCCCTCTGCGTTGCTTCGATGTCGGCGATTGCTTTGTCCCACGCCGCCTGTGTAATATCTGCGGGAGGCTTGGGAAAGTCGGCCCTTTCGTACTCGTACGCCGGAAGCGTCGCCCCGAGTCCGTCGGCGACGACGTGCTTGAAACGGAGCACGTGAAGCGCGACGCTCCACGCGCTGTAGCCTTCGTAGGTGTCGGTGGACGCCGCCTCGTCGGGAGAGAGCGAGCGCAGCGTCTCGATGAGCGCGGGACCGTTGAGCGACCCGGATACGCATTCGCGGTTCGAAAGATCGATGAGAAGCTCTTTTGATTTGTTCATGCCGCAACAGTACCGCGTTCGTTTCGACAATGCAAACGAGAGGTGCGAGCGCCCGTCCGGGCGCGTCGGGTACGCGTCGACGGTCGGCCGGTCCGGGACGGCGAGCCGGCGTCCGGACTCGACCGGCGTCGGGGACCGCGCCGGGGCTGAGTTGCGTCGGACGTCTCGCGCGTCTATGGTAGTATGCTCTGGAAAGCCATATGTCAGGAGAACAATCGATGGGTAACGACGAACACAGCGGATGCGTTTACTACGTCTCGACTAAGGGTAACGACGGCTGGTCCGGTACGCTTCCCGAGCCCAACGGCGAGGGCGGCGACGGGCCTTTCGCGACACCGGCTCGCGCACGCGATGCGATCCGGGAGAGAAAATCGAGCGGGGCGCCGGAGGCACCGATAACGGTGTTTCTACGGGGCGGCGTCTATTATCTCGACGAGACACTCGTATTCGGGCCGGAAGACGGCGGCGCCCGGGAGTGTCCGATTACCTACGCCGCCTATCCCGGGGAGACACCGGTTCTTTCCGGCGGTTTTGTCGTTGAAGGCACGTGGCGCTCGGATGGTGAATTGCCGGGCGCGGCGAGTTCCGGTGAGGCGCTTTCGGCCGGAAGCGGTGTCATGTCGATCGGTCTCGACAATCCGCCCTATTTCAGAGTGCTTTCGGTGAACGGGAAGAGAAAACGCCGCGCCCGCATTCCGAGCGACGGTTTTTTCGAAACCGACGAGGCGGTGAGCGGCACCTCGTTCCGCTACCGCGAGGGAGACATGAGGCGGTTTCACGCTCTCGACGATGCGGAGGTGGTCGTCGTTCATTCATGGAACGAGTCGCGCCTGCGGATTTCGGAGCTCGATGAGGAGACGCGTACGGTGCGATTTCGCGACCCACAGGCGCGGCATGAGATCGGTTGGACCGGGACGCGCGGCGGGAATCGTTACTACATCGAAAACGTCGTTGAAGGTCTCGATTTGCCCGGAGAGTGGTATCTCGATCGGGCGTCGGCGACGCTCTACTATCTGCCCGAGGACGGCGAAGACCTCGAGTCGGCCGTCGTGGTCGCGCCAAGGCTCCGGCAACTCGTGCGGTTCGACGGCGAGATGGACTCAGGACGATTCGTCGAGCATCTGCGAATCGAGGGGATCACCTTCTCCGATACCGATTGGGACGTGCCGGAAGACGGATACCCCGATTGCGGGGACGTCGGCGATATCGTCGAACCGGCGACCGTCGCCTACGCGGCGGCAAGACATTGCGAGTTCCGCAATAACGTCATTCGAAACACCGGGACTTACGCTCTCGAGATCAACGGCTACGGAAACCTGATCGAGGGAAACGAGATCTACGACACCGGGGGCGGCGGCGTGGTTACCAGAAATCTTCACGCCGAGCACAATCTGTTTCAGTACAACCACATCCACCATTGCGGAACCGAGTATTTGAGCGCCGTGGGGATCAACATCGATGAAGGGGGAGGTACTTTTCGTCACAATCTGATTCACGACGTCGGCCATTCGGGCATCTATGCGCGACACTGGGCGACCGAGACGCAGGCGGTCGAGCGGAGGAATCAGCAGCAGGAGCTGCGCATCGAGTATAACGAGATCTACCACGTCGCGACGGCGGTCGACGACGCCGGCGGTATTTTCATTCGTGACTCGAATATCATCATTCGCAACAACCTGATTCACGACGTCCATTCGGGGCACAAGCGATGCCCCGGTTGGGGTATTTACCTCGGTTGCGAGACGCGGAATACCTTGGTCGAGAACAACCTCGTCTACAATTGCCTCGAAGGTCTGCACGTCTGGTACAAGAATCGCAATGTGACCGTGACCAACAACATTTTTGTCGGCGGCGAACAGTTTCAGGTCAACTTCGGAAACCCCGAGCATTTGTCGCACGAGAACGTCCGATTCGTGCGCAACATCATCTATTGGCTCAACACGAAGGCGCGTCTTTTTACGGTGTACGGCAAGCGCTCGCTCCCGGCGGTGTCGGACTACAACGTCATTTTCGCCGGAATAGGGTGCGTCTTGAACGACCCGGTCATCACCGGCCTCGAAGGCATCGACTCGCTCGCTCAATGGAGATCGCTCGGCTTCGACGCGCACACAATTACCGAAGACCCGAGATTCGTCGACATCGACGGAGGAGACTACACGCTCAAACCCGAATCTCCGGCGTTCGAAGTCGGCTTTCGGCCGATCGACGTTTCCCACGTCGGGCTGCGCGGGCGCACGGAGACGCGGACGGGCGACTCCGCATAGAGGGACGAAGGCGCCTTCGGACTCGGCCGGCAGATTCACCCGCAGCGGTCGGAGGCCGATCATGGTCGCGGGCGGCTCTCGTCGCGAGCACCGACGACCGAGGCCTCCGTTCAGCGGCCGATTTGGCACCGAACGATCGACATCGGTGGAATCGTCAGCCGGTTCCCGTCGGTTTCGCACGGCGCCGAGCCTGTGCGGGGCGACTCGATGCGGCCGACCGGAGACGAGCCGCCGATGCAGTCGATTCCACCGCCGGCGCGAAAACCCGGAATCGTGACCTTCGCCGGTTGATCGGCGCTGAAGTTGATGATGAAAAGCCATACGTGGCCGTCACTTTCGATGCAGAGGGCGTCTATCCACGGTCTTCCGTGGGGGACGTCGGTGTCCGACGGGTTCACGAGCGCCGCGACTCGCGCTCCCGGCAGAGCGGACCGGTAGAGCTTGAACACGTCGACGACGCCGGTCACTTCGACTCCCGCGCCGCGATGGTTGAGAATGCCCATGCAGTTCACCAGGTTATAGAAATGCGCCGCCTCGAACTCCGGCGCCAGACGCGCGAAGGCGTGAATCATTCCGGCGACGAATAGCGCGTGCAGCACCGTCGGGGGTTCCTCGAAATCCGCGCCGTCCCAGTGCGACGCCCGCATCCACCAGTTCCATTCGGCGACACCGACGCGGATATCGAGTCGGCGATTCCGCAGGGCGTCGATGAACGCGGACAGATCGCCTTCGATATCGCGGAGCGTCCGTCGCAGGTGAAGCACATGCTCCGCGGGCGCCGCGATTCCTCCGTTGTATTCGCCCGGGGGGTCGGGTCGCGCGCCGCTCAGACCGTAGGTCTGGACCTCGATCAGGTCGACGAGGTCGCCGGCGGCATCGAGAATCGCCTCGCGCCACGGCGCATCGGTTGCGCTCCGCCGGAGGTCGCCGCGGCTCATGACGGCGACGATCCGGCAGTCGGGATAGCCGGTCTTGATTTCAGGAACGAAGCGTCTGAGCGTCTCGACGTACATGGCGGGCGTCATCTCCGCTACGGTCGGCACGTACGGGTGGTTTCCGATGTGCCAGTAGATCATCGGTGGTTCAGCCCGTCGCGCTCGGTACCACGCGGCACAGTGGGCGGCCCATTCGCCGGCCTCTTCGGGGGTTCCTCCGGCGACGTTGACGGTGAGGGCCGGCGTGATTCCCTGAGTGTGGCAGAGTTCAAGGTACTCATCCGGCCCGAAATCGTAGTTGAGATACCAGTCTTGATGGAATGCCGCTTCGAGCATATGCGGCCGAAGATGAACCGGACCGACGCCGTGGCGCCAGTTGTACGCCGCCGAGACGATGCCGCCGGGAAAACGGAGCGTGGGAATGCGCATGGCCCGCATTTCATCAACGAGCCGGGCGCAGAGGTGCACTTCGCCCTTCGGGCGCAGATGGACCTGGTCCAGCCAGAGATCGCCGGTTCCCTTTACGACGAGCGACAGGCGAGCCCGATCGTCGGTGCGCGGCGCGCGGAGCGTCGCCGAATACCCGGCGTACCACGGTTTGTCGATCGTGAGAACGACCGAGTCGTAGGGATCGAGCCGGGCGGCCTGCGGCAGAAGCTCGACGACGAGCTCCACCGGCCTACGCCACGCGCGGGCCCACAGCTCGATCTCGAGCTCCTCGCCCTCGCGGACCTCGATCCGATTCTGGTGCAGGTGAGGTCCCTGGGCCGGGCGATCGACGCGGATGAGCTGCGCCTCCGAACCCATCAATCCGGCGCCCGGTGTAAGCTCGTAGGCGACGCGTCCGCAACTCGCTCCCTGCCATTCGGACGCGATACCGGTCATCCGATGCGGCGGTCCGGTCAGTTTTCCGTTTCGAAGCCGGTCGGAGAGCAGACCGTTTATCGTCGTAAGCGCGGCTTCGATATTATGACCGAGGATCATGTGCGACACTTCGGCTTCGGATCGTGTTTCGATTCGTATCGTATACTCCATTGCACCACCCCTCGAATGTCGGCTATTTTCGTTTTCTGATCAGTGCGGCCGGGACCCCGCCGACGACGGAGAACGGTTCGACGTCGTGCGTAACCACCGCGCCGGCGCCGACGATGCTACCCGTTCCGATCGTGACCCCCGCGATAATCGTCGCGTTCGCTCCGATCCACACGTTGTCCTCCAGCACGATCAGTGCCGATTGAGCCGGCAGGTCGACGAAAGGAACGTCCGGTTGATCGTAGCCGTGGCCGATACTCGCGAAGACCGTGTGAGCCGCGACGGCGCATTTGTCTCCCACGTGAAGCGGACCGTAGAGAATACAGTAGGGAGCGAAATGCGTGTCGTTCCCGATGGTGATTTCCCGGCTCGCCTGAATGTGGACGCCGATATTGAACAGCACGTTATTCCCGACGGCGAGATTCTCCGGGAACATGACGGTCACTCCCCTGCGGAAGACGACGTTTTCCCCGATCGCCTTCAGGCGCGGAAGGAAATCCGGGTCAATGTCAAGCTCATGGCGTTCGCTCATGATTCTACCTCCGGATGAGAGAAGATAGCATATGGCGACGCCCGTGCCCACGCGGTGTCGCCTGCCTCATTCGATGGCCCGCGGGCGGAATCGTCGGAGGACTGCGCCGGCACGAGTTCTGCGGGAACGTCGACTTGCTTCCGACGGTGGCCGAGGTCGCCGGTATCAACGTCCCGCACGAAAGGCGCAATCTCGTATCCGATCCCGCGTATGCCGGAGTGCGTGATGAGCTGGAAGGGATGCTGTGGCGATATCTCGATGAGACCGAATGTCCCGTTCTGCATGGGCCGATCGAGCATCCGTTCATCAGGGACCTTCGCGGCGAATACGAGTCGCACCGGGGCGAATGGCGCCGTATGGTCGGTGACCTTCGGCGGCGCCGGTCGGACTACACGTCGCAGATCGAACACAGTCGGACGAACGCAGTCGGACGGTTGCGGTGCTACGCTCCTTCGTTTTCGAGCAGATAGAGAAACGGGTAGGTCGCCCACACGTGACAGAGCGAGTCTTTGGCGTCGCCTTCGAAGCCTTCCCACGTCGTCGTCGCGCCGCCTTTGATCATCTTCCCCCATTCGAGCTTGATGATCTCGATCGCCTCCTCGTGCAGGTCCGCCTTCCGCAACGCTTGCAGAAAGTAGTAGTACCCGTAAGGAGTGCAACGGCAGAGGCGATCGTAGCCGTCGAGCATCCGCCGCATGACGTCGCGACGTTCGTTTTCTTCGGCGACGTCGAAAAGAACGGCGAGCGCGTTGGTCTGCCACGAAGTGAACGGCGAGAGTCGTCCCTCTTTTCTCGCGTCGTGAAACACCGCTCCGTCGAAAAACCACTCTCGAATCGCTCCCCTAAGCGATGCGGCGCGGCCGGCAAGCCGTTCCGCTTCGGCCGGTTCGTCCGCGGCCGCCGCCAGTGACGTGAGAATTTTCAGGAACGCATAAAAGTGAGTATTCAGCGGGCAACTCGCGCCGTCGCGATCGATTCCCGGATGCGGAGAATTATGCATCCCCAGACCCGGGTGGTCGATGAAGTTGCGGAGTCCCTTCCGGTAGCACTCCTGGAAGGGGAAATCGACGATGCCGTCGTCGTTGGAGTTCCGCTCGAACCAATGCATCACGGCAAGCCATCGGGCGAGCGTCTCGCGCGGCTTGTAGTATCTTCCGGTCTCCCGCTCGTAGTACGTTTGAGCCCGAAAGGCGACCAGACAAAAATCGAGCCAGTAGCCGGCGGTGCTCGGGTATCGGCCGCAAAAAAGACCGTGTTCGTTGAGCGGCGCGCGAAGCGTGGCCTCGAGATGCCACAGCAAATACGACGGCCGGCAAAACCCCTTGAGAAGCGCGGCGGAGGCGATGAGTCCGTCGGCGAACGCCGGCGACTGCTCGCGCGTAGGACAATCGACGATGTGTTCCTGCGGCGCGACCGCGAGGGTCCGTTCACACATCGCGACGATTCGCCTCAGGTCGGGATCGGTGATCTCGGGACGCCTGCAGGCGGATAGTCCGGCGGAGCGCTCGACGGCGCCGATCCAATGGAATCGACACCGCCGGACGTTCGACCTGAGAACGACGTGGAGGTAGCGGAATCCGTTCCAGGAGAAGCTCGTAAAACGTCCCCGACCGCCCCGAGAGGTGTATCTCAGCGAGTAGTTCCCGCCCTTGCGAAAGATCCACGGACGGCCCGAGGCGTGCGGCTGGAGCAGTTCGGCGCCCGACAGCTCGACGACGGTTCCGCGCGGCGCCTCCAGATCGATCGAATAAAAGCCGACGTACTCCTTCCCCAGATCGAGCGTAAAGGCGTTCGCTTCGGGCACGAGGTCGTTGATCGCATCGATATCGAAGGCGAGGTCCCGCGCGACCACGACGAGTTCTTCGGTGTCGCTATACTCCGAAACGCCGAAAACGTCGCCGGCGCCGAGACCGGGAGCGCGGAACGCGCTGAAGGTCACCGGCTCGACATTCCGGCGAATGAGAAGCGGCGTGACTCGGGGCTGGTAGGCGCCCCACGTCTCGTCGGAGTTCTCGACTTCGACGGCCGGTCGCCACGATTCGAGCTCCGGCGCCCCGATGCGCTTCTCCGACCAACCCGCCGGTTCGAGCCGCGCGTCGTAGTCTTCGCAATAGCCGAGAGCCCAGTTTCTCGCCGATACGGCGTCGCTCCACATGGGCAGAATCCTGCCGCGCCATGTCGCGTCGGTTCCGACCACGACCGAACCGGCCTGGACGCGACAGATGAGCCCTCCCGGCGCCGGGGTCAGGGAGTGAATGTGGGTTCCGGTCGAGTGGTGCACCACGACGAAAAGGTCGATCCGATCGACGCGTTCGCCGAGCTCGACGAGGAGATCATCGTAGTGACACCATTTCGGGTCTCCGTGGACCGGTCCGCGGTTCGCGAAGGCGCCGTTGATATAGAGTTCGTAGTGATACGAGGCCGAGATGCGAAACTCGATCGCGGCAACCGGTTCGGGCGCGTCGATCGTCCGGGCGAAAGCGAGGTATTTGTTCGTTCGCTCGTCGGACGCCCAAATCCAGCCGCCGGGCGCGAATACCGCCGCGGCCTTTCGGTACTGGTTGAGCTCCGCGAACGGGTCACTCTCGCGCCGCTCCGCCTCTCGGTTCCGGACCTTCATCGCCGTGTTCGGAGCTTGCGCGCCAACGAGTACCCGCCCTGGCCGAGGAGGAGAAGAAAGAGTGGATAGATCCACCACGGCAGGTTGCGTCCGAAGAGGAGCACGTAGAGATAGGGGAGAGAGGTCGCTCCGATAAAAACGGTGCTCCACCGGAAAAGCGCCGGGCGGTTGCGCGCCGCCGCCGATCGGACCACGCGATAGATCGAGTAGTAAAAAAACGGCGCGCAGAGCACGAGTAAGAGAAGGAATACCCACGGATTCACCGAGTAGTCGAGCCGAATCGTCTCGGCCTTGGTGGTTACCAAATCAATCGCCTTCTCCCACATCGTCGTGTCTCCCGTGCCCGTACGATACCACGGTTTCGACGGGGGGAGCTACGGCCGGTCGCACGCAGGCGCTTCGAGGTCATGTAACGACGTCGGTGTCGTCGGTATCAAAAGGTGTCGAGGTCGGCGGCGGCATCGGGGGGGGCGACGCGAAGGCTCACCGGCGCGATTTCGGCGATGAGCCGCTCATGCGACGGGGACGGGCGCGCCGCTTCGGCCGCCGCTTGTCTTGAACTCCGAGGTGAAGTGAAACTCGATTCCAGGGTTGTCCTTGATGATCGACTGGAGCATCCATTCGCTCTCCGACAGATAGACGAGATTGCCGTCACGGTCGACGGCGATCTGGTGTCCGCGGAACCTGACGAACCGATCGAGTACTTCTCGAACTTCCGACGTAATCCAGCACGCACGAGAAAAGGCGAGGGGTCGGAAGCGACACGCGGCTCCGTATTCGTTGGTCAGGCGGTACTGAATGACGTCGAACTGGAGCCGCCCGACGGCGCCGATGATCTTCCTGCGACCCTTCTCCTGGACAAAGAGCTGCGCCACTCCTTCTTCGGTCAACTGCAGGATGCCCCTGTCGAGCTGCTTCGAGCGCATCGGGTCGGTCGACACGAGTTCCTTGAAAATCTCAGGGGCGAAGTTCGGAATCCCTAGAAAAGTGAGCGCTTCTCCGTCGGTGAGAGTATCGCCGATCTTGAGGTTGCCCCGATCGTACAATCCCACCACGTCTCCCGGAAAAGCTTCGGTGATTTGGCGCTTTCGTTCGGCGAGAAAGTTGTACGACCGGGAAAAACGAATGTCCTTCTTGCTGCGGACGTGTCGATAGACCTTGTCTTTCTGAAAAGTTCCCGAGCAGACCCGGAGAAAAGCGATCCGGTCGCGGTGTCTGGGATCGAGGTTCGCGTGGATCTTGAAGACGAAACCGGAGAATCGCTTTTCGGACGGATGCACCACGCGGGTGTCGGCCGGACGCGGCGTCGGGTTGGGAGCTATTTCTATGAAAGTTTCGAGCAGTTCTCTCACGCCGAAATTGTTGAGGGCGCTTCCGAAAAAAACCGGCGCGGTTTCGGCGGACCGATAATCCTCCGGTGAGAAATCATCATAGACGCCTTCGATAAGCTCCACGTCTTCACGTAGCTTCGCTGCGTCCGAACCGGTCCGCTCATCGAGCACGGGATCGTCGAGTCGATCGATGAAGACCCGTTCCTCTTCCACGACGGTCTTCCCCGGACGGAATAGGTAGAGGTTCCGACGGTGCAGGTTGTAGACCCCGCGAAAACCCGCGCCCATTCCGATCGGCCAGGTGAGGGGCCGAGCGGTGATATTCAGCTTGCTTTCAAGCTCGTCCATGAGCGCGAAAGGCGGGATCCCTTCCCGATCGAGTTTGTTGACGAACACCATGACCGGCGTGGCTCGCATACGACACACCTGCATGAGCCTTTCGGTCTGCTCCTCGACGCCCTTGACGCAGTCGACTACCAGGATGGCGCTGTCGACCGCGGTAAGTGTTCGGTAGGTGTCTTCGGCGAAATCCCGATGGCCCGGCGTGTCGAGAATGTTGATGCGACGCCCGGCGTACTCGAAGGTCATGACAGACGTCGCCACCGAGATGCCGCGCTGCTTCTCGATTTCCATAAAATCCGACGTCGCGCTTTTACTGATCTTGTTCGACTTGACTGCGCCGGCGCTTCGGATGCTTCCGCCGAAGAGAAGAAGCTTCTCGGTAAGCGTCGTCTTGCCGGCGTCGGGGTGGCTTATTATGCCGAAGGTATGACGTCTTTGAATCTCTTGTTCCAGGCTCACGAGCATTGTCGGATAAACTACTCAACTCGGCGACTTTCGCCAAGCGAACCGATCGATTATCATGCGCCGATGGAGGATCGACCATAGATGACACTTCGATTCGGACTGATCGGGCTCGGAAAGCACGGGTCAAACGCGGTGGCCCCGGCGTTCTACGCGAAGGAGTGTACGAGCGCGCGGCTCGCGGCGGTGTGCGATGCGGACACCGGGACGCTCGAGGCGTACAACCGTCCGGTGCGCGCGAAGTACGACGACTATCACGTGATGCTCGCCGACGCGACCGTCGATGCGGTGTACGTCGCGGTGGGAATGAACCGTCACCGGGACATCGTCTTTGATGCGCTGGCGGCCGGAAAGCACGTTCTGGTGGAAAAGCCGATGGCGGCGACGGCCGAACAATGCCGCGAAATGATCGACGCCGCGGAAGCGGCGGGCCGCGAACTCGCGGTCAATTTCGAATCGAGATTCGGTGAAGAGAACGCGATCCTCCGACGCTGGATTGCCGACGAGCGTTTCGGCTGCATGGAGGCGCTGCATTTTTCGAACATGTGGGACGGCCATAAGAGTTTCGGACCCGTCGCCGAGCGCCGCGCACGGCTGATGGAGCTTGCCGGCGCGCTCGACTGCGGGATCCACAAACTCGATCAGGCTCGTTTTCTCGCCGGCGGCGCCGGATGGGCCGAGCTATACGCCCGGGGCGCGTGGATGGGCGAGGAGTTTACGCCGCCGACGCACATAGGAATCGTCGGGCAACTCGATAACGGGGTTCTCGTCACGCTCAACGCAAGCCTCTCGTGGGCGGCGCACATCGCGCAGCGGCCGATGATCAACACCGTCGAGATCGCCGGTACCGAGGGGGTGGCGATTTGTCGGTCGACGAGCGATTTTGCGGCGACCACTTTGAGTCTCTACAGCCGAAGCCTCGACGAATCGGTCACCGTTAGATCGGCCGGCCACACGAGCGATATCGTTCACGTGCTCAATCAATTCGTCGACGTTGTCGAACACGGAAGACGTGCGGATACGGTGCTCGCGACCGGCGAGGACGGCTATTGGGCGCAGTGGGCGACCGAGCGCGCGAACCGTCAGTCAATCGACGCGAGGATTCGGCGGCAGGCGGGGCACTTCGGGCGTGACGCCGCGCCCCGGGCGTGACGCCGCGCCACTCACTTCTCCGCCGTGTAGGAGTACGTCCCGAGGACTTCGGCGAAGTAGATTGTGTGCTGTCGCTCAAGCGGCTGCTCGCGATGTTTGGGCGTAAGGAGCATGTGGGGCGGGGCGACCTTCGTGTAGGTTCTGCACTCGACGTTGAACAGGCACTCGGCCACCGACGGCGCCGCCACGTCGGCGCTTTCGGCGCGCGTAAGCCCGGCCGCTTCGAACTTGTCGATGTCGCGTCCCGATTTCGTTCCGCACAGGTCGACGGCGGGCCGAAGAGAGTCGTCGGCGACGGCGAGCACGAACTCGCCGGTTTCTTCGAGGAAGCGCCACGAAAACCGCGGCGGGCAGACGGCGATTACGACGATCGGTCGCGACCGATAGTGCGGGCCAATAAGTCCCCATCCGAGTGTGATGATGTTGTCGCGACCCGCCGAATCGACGACGGTGCACATGATTCCGCCGTTTCTGCTTTGCATACGGTCGAGAAGAGTTTTGGTGTGGTCCCAGAAATCGAGGGTCCGACGTTGGTAATCGGGCATGGTGTCCTCCGGATCCAGAGATGGCCTATTGTAGCGCGATCTCGTAGAGCATGCAGTCCCCCTGGTAGACCGACTCGGGACCGCGGGAGTGGCGGGTGAGATGGAGTTTGACGGTTCCGGCCACCCGATCCTCCCGTGCGTAGAAGTTCGACAGGGTGAGTATCTCTCCGTCTCCAGGTCTCCGGTCGTCGATGACGGTCACACTTTTTTCGACGAGGGTAGCCGTTTTCTGATCGACGACGCCGATGATTATCGGGTACCGTGGGGCGTTTCCCCTCGGATTCTCGTCGCAGATGTTGCCGATCCACAGCACATCGCCACCCGAATGCGCAACCAACTGGGAGCACGAACTCGGCGAGTGGAACGGCGTTCCCGATCGATAGGTCCACGGTTTCGCCTCGGTCCAGCTCGCGCCGTCGTCGTCGGAAGTGGCGTACCAGCGGTATCCCGGAAGCTCGGGACGGGCGTCGTTGGACCCCCGCATGACCATGAGAATCCTTCCGTCGGCAAGTCTCGCGATCGTGGGCTCGATGAGACCTCTCGTCGAACGTTCAGGATCACCGTATACCATCCCGGAGAGGTTCCACGAAATCGTCATGTCTCCGCGCCATTCTCCGCGAAGCACTGCGCAGTCGGTGTAGGTGAAACCGCCTCCGGGGTTGTGGTATTCACCGTCCGGGCCCATGGGTGATATCTGGACCGGTTGCAGCAGAGCGCCGTCGGGAAGCGTAATAGGCATGCAGGTCGAATCGCCGAGCATGAAGCAGTTCTTCCCGCGAACGACATTCGGAAGCGGGTGATCTTCATCGTGTCCGTCGTGGACAAGCGGGGTGTCGTAAAGATCGGTCTTGCCGCCGTCGATCGAAACGGTGTAGTGAACGGTGTTCCAGCGCATAAACTCGCTCACCTCATCGTGCGGAAGCACGGCTTCGTTTCGCAGTTTGAGGAAGCGTCCGGTGCCTGGATCGAGATATCCACCGCGCGCGTGACGCCGTCGCGTCCCACGCGCGGTCTTTTCTCCGGCCGGCACCACGACCGGATCGGACCAACTTCTCCCGTTGTCGTCGGAAAACCGGTAGAACTCATGCGAAAAGATGTCGCCACGTGAGGAGTAAGTGTGGAGACTCATCATATCGAGCCCGGAAGTCCGGGTGTAGTAGCTTCCCGCGTGCACGGCCGTGCCGCGTTCGGGAGAAGGAACAAAGACGGTTTCACCGACGACCTGCAAACTCATCGTGCGCTCCTTGACGACGATCACGTCGGGTCGACCGTCGCCGGTACCGAGGCAGCTTGATGCGGATGCGGCGGACTGTCAATGAAGTCTCGACGCCGACGCCGACGCCGACGCCGACGCCGACGGCCGACGGCCGAGCGGCCCCCCCCTTTTTTTTTTGAGTCTACCGAACCTGGTCGCCGGCGATTCCGGCCCTCCGGTCGGGCATCTCGCATAACGCGTCGAAGGGGCTTGATACGGCGAGTTTGTTTTTGCGCGCGACGTGAGTATAGATCATCGTCGTTGAGACGTGAGAGTGTCCGAGGAGCTCCTGCACCGTCCGGATATCGTATCCGTTTTCGATAAGGTGAGTCGCGAAGCTGTGCCGGAGAGTGTGGACCGTCGCGCGCTTCGCGATTCCCGCCCTTCCGACCGCGGCACGGAACGCCTTTTGGAGCGAGGAATGATACACATGATGGCGACGCACGACGTTCGATCGTGGATCAACCGAGAGTTTGTCCGACGGAAAGACCCAGAACCATACCCATTCGGATCCCGCGCCGCGGTATTTCTTTTCGAGCGAGTCGGGAAGCGCGACTCCCGCGATTCCCTCCCTTCTGTCGCGCTCGTGAAGCGTCCGGATCCTCGAAATATGACGCTTCAACGGATCGACAAGCGATTCGGGGAGGACCGTTTCGCGATCCTTGTCACCCTTTCCGGCCCTGACGGTGATACACTCCCGATCGAAGTCAACATCCTTGATTCGCAACGACAGACACTCGGCCAGACGTAGTCCGGCGCCGTAGATCAGCGACGCCATGAGGCGGTAGCGATCGCCGAGGGCCTGCAGCACCGCCCCGACCTCGAGGGGCGAAAGCACGACCGGAAGTCGTTTTGACCGGGAGGACGGGACCACGTCGTCGAGCCCATGGATTTCGGCGTTGAGCGCGTGTCGGAAGAGAAAAAGAAGAGCGTTGAAAGCCTGACGCTGAGTCGCGGCGGCAACGCCGCGTTT
>JAJRYZ010000185.1 GCA_024275515.1 Spirochaetota bacterium | reverse complement strand
CGTGTTCGCCCTACGCGTCGCCGCGGTCGGCCGGCATCCCGGTGTCGTAGTTAAACGGCACGGGCAAAAAACCGTCGCGAGGGCGAGGCCGTCGTTTCCCGCCGATGCCGCGCGATACTTCCACCGGGCTCCAGCTCCGGTCCGCCCACACGGGTCCGCGAAACGGATCACGCGACTTCGCCTGCAGCTCGAGCAGCCGCCGGTGCAGGGCGGCCGCGATGTCGAGGTGCTCGGGCGAGGCGATCAGGTTTCGCATCTCACCCGGGTCGGCATCGAGGTCGTAGAGCTCATCGCCGTGGCGGCCGTGGTCGAAGAGGTTCACCGTCAGCTTGTAACGGTCGGTGATTATGCTTCTAATCGGAACGAAACCGAACCAACTGTCGTGCGTGACGCTGAAGCGGTGAAACTCGGTTGTCACTTCGGATCGGACCGTCGCCACGGGATCGTTCAGCACCGGCGCAAGTGAAACGCCCTCCACGATCGGCGGCGCCTCATCGCCGGCAAGCGCAAGGAGCGTGGGCAGCAGGTCGAGATGCGACGCGAGCGAGCTCGAAATGACACCCGCCGGAATCCCCGGGCCGCTCATAATAAGAGGGACACGCACCACCTCCTCGTAGAGCGCGGGGCCTTTCCCGTCGAGCCCGTGGGCGCCGAGATAGTGTCCGTGGTCGGTGGTGTAGACGATAATCGTCTTATCGTGCTCTCCCGCATCGCCTGAGTCGAGTGCGCACGCGACGAGGCGACCGATCTCGTCGTCGACGAAGCTGGACGCGCCGAAGTAGAGCGGCTGCCGCAGCCCCTCTTCGGGAATGGAGAAGGTGGCGGCCCACGCGCGATGCAGAGCGGGTTTACGTTCGAGGGTGTCGCGTGCGTTCTCGGGCGGCGGGTAGAGAAAATCCTCATACATGTCGCAGAACGGAGGCGGACAGACGCTCGGGCCGTGCGGTTCGTCGTAAGAGACGACGAGCAACCATGGTTTCCGCGTCGGTCGCCCGCGGCGTATGAACGACCGGGCCCTGTCGGTTATTCTTCCCGCCCACGTCCATTCGCGCGTTATCCGGTGCGCGCGAACGGCTTCCGGAGTCCGCAACCCTGTTCGCCAGAGCGTTCGCTCGTCCGCAGAAAGGTCTTCAAGATAGTTGCGCCCGTCGTACCAGTAACGCGGGTCCCAGCCGGCGGGGCAGATTCCCGTTCCGAAATAGTCGGTGCCGTCCAGATGCCACTTCCCGATATAGGCGGTATCGTATCCGGCTCGTCGAAAGAACTCGCCTATCGAGACCACCGTTTTGCCGAGCGGCAGATCGTTACTCCACGCGCCCGCGTTGTGCGGATGGAGGCCGGAAAAGAGCGCCGCGCGCGCCGGCGTGCACAGGGGTGAGCAATTGTAGGCCCGCCGAAACGAGATGCCGGTTTCGGCGAGTCGGTCGATGTTCGGTGTGGTTATGTATCCGCTTCCGCATTCGCCGAGGACGTTTGCGCCCTGGCTGTCGGTGATGATAAGCAGGATGTTGGGTCGGGTCACGTCGACTCTCCGTCTCCTCCGGCAACCAACAAAACGCGGCGCGTTGCCCGGCCGAATCGTTCTCCCGGCCGGACTCGGCGCCGCGTCGATTCTTGTGCGCTGCAATCAGTCTATCAGCCCGAGCGCTCTTAGTTGCTCGGTCGCCGCCTGTTTGTATTTGTCGTATCCGAAAGTCGTGTTAAGCGTCTTCACGAAGTCGTCGTATTCGGCGAGGTCGCGGTTGCCGTAGATGAACTTGAGAGTCTCCTCCTCCATGTACCGCGCCGCGTCGGCGTGATTATAGCCGGCCGGCTTGTCAATTCCGTTGTCCATGATCTCGATTTTTTCGGCGTTCCCGTTTCTCACGATCTCGTCGGCCGCGTAGGCGAACTTGAGCATCAGGTATTCGACCTCTTTCCTCCCTCCGAACTGGTAGACCCAGAAGTAACCGCCGTCCTCGAAGAGTCTCGGAAGAGCCTTGAGACTGCCGTCCGGCTGCACCGTATAGTGAACGCCCTCCAGACCGAAGCTGGTCAGCCTGTAGCCCGGTTCCGAGGCAGCGTAGTCGATAAGCTCGATCGCTTTGTCACGACGCGCGGGGTCCTTTTCGAGCGTCGCCGGATACACGTAGTAGATTCTCGCGCCGAGGGTGCTGAAAGCGCCGTTGTTCTGGTCTCCATGGGGACCGATGGGAGGATCGATGAGGATCCATTCCGAATCGGGATAGACCGATGTAAGCATCGAGACGAACTCGGGCTTTCGCATCTGCGGCCACGAACTCCACACGAGCCCGACCAACCCTTGAGCTTGCTTTTGAAGCACTTCGGTTCCCTTCTTGACGGCGATGATATTGGGGTCGACGACGCCGGAGGCGACGAAATCTCTGAGCCACGCGATCGCTTCCTTGGCCCTCGGGTCTTCATGGGAGAAGACAGGTTTTCGGTCTTCGATAAAGGTCTGTCCGTATCTTCCCACACCGAAAGCGGTAAAGAACGGCGTAAAGGCGGCCATGCCCAGTCCGCCGTAACCGTAGGTGTCGTTTTTGCCGTTACCGTCGGGATCGTTGAAGGTAAACGCTTTGCATACTTCCCAGTAGTCGTCGAGAGTGACCGGGACGTCGAGCCCCAGCGTGTCGAGCCAGTCTTTTCGGACGTAGAATCCTGCGTAGTTGATCCCCAGGTTGGTCGCCGTGCTGTACCATTTGCCGTCGACTATTCCCATCGGCTGCGCCGTCGGATTCATCTTGAGGTAGTTCTGCAGTTGATCCCTGTACGGTTCGAGCTCCATGATGACACCGTCGCGCGCGTATTGAAGGAAGTAGTTTCTGTTGGGCGCGGCGAAGACGTCGGGGAAGTCACCACCCGCGATTCTCACGTTGATCTGGCGCTCATATTCGGCAGCCACCCCGGTAAGGGTCAGATCGATATTGAGCGCTTTGTTCAGTCCCTGTAGAATGTAGTCGTCTGCGGGATCGGGGAGCAATGCGTTGCCGATACCCCGCATGACTTCGATCGCCATCGGTTCGGACGACGCGGCCGCTTCTCCCTGTCCGCCGGCGAAAACCGGCCCGACGAGGACTACTGCAAGAGCCGCGACGAGTAAGATTCTTTTCATAGAAACCTCCGTATGAGTTTTTTCCGGAATACCTCCGGTGTGAGAACACTTTTCGTACCGGCCCGAATTCTGTGGACTGCTCCGCTTAGCCGCCGGTGGCGGCCCGCCGGGGGGCGGAGCGTCGCTCCGCACGTGGTTCCACAGGATTCGGGCCATTCAGAGCACATTCCCTCAACCTTTTACCGATCCGAGCAGAACCCCCCTCACGAAGTGTTTCTGGAGAAAGGGGTAGACGAGGATGATCGGGATGGCCGCGAAGACGACCGCGGCCATCTGCATGGTCTGCGTCGGAAGCACGTCGTCGACGTTCACCTGTTCGAGCCCTTCGCTCTGCAGAAGGATAGCGCGCAGCACCACCTGCAACGGCTTGAGACGTTGACTGCTGATGTACAGTATCGCTTGCAGAAACTCGTTCCAGTGGCCGACCGCGTAGAAGAGCCCGACGGTCGCGATAACCGGCATCGAAAGAGGCACGACGATCGTCGCGAGAACGCGCCACTCACCGGCGCCGTCCATCCTCGCCGATTCGAACAATTCGTTCGGCATGTTTTCGAAGAAACCTTTCATGATGAACGTGTTGTACGACCACACCACGTTGGGAATGATCATCGCCCAGAGCGAATCGAGAAGCCCGGTGCCGCGAACCACCAGATAGGTGGGGATGAGCCCGCCGTTGAAGAGCATCGTAAAGAGCACGAAAAACAGGAAATACCTGCGACCGGGAAGGTCTTTTCGGCTCAAGGGGTATGCAAGCAGGAGCGTCAGAGCCATGTTACACGCGGTCCCGACGAGCGTAAGAACGATCGTAATCCTGAGCGCCCCGGGCATGTTGGAGCTGCTCCACATAAACCGGTACG
>JAJRYZ010000184.1 GCA_024275515.1 Spirochaetota bacterium | reverse complement strand
ATATGGCCACTCGGTGCATCGGCCGCTTCAACATTTTCTGCGATATCGCCGGAAGAACCGACGAATCGCCACGAAAATGGCGGGTTTTCAGTGGCTTTGAGCGGCAATTCGAAATCCGGCGGGCCAGATTTCGAATTGCTCCTTGAGAATCGGTGTTCTTGACCCGGCGCGCGCCACGAGTTAATATGAGTTTCCGACGGTGAGGAACGATCGGGCCATCCATAACCGCACGGCAATTCGGATTGAACAAATACAGCGATCTCGACCATAAACAGACTCCATTTCCCGACGGGGCGATGATTCGAGTCGGACAGTGCGCACGTCAGAAAGGTAGGAACACGGTAAGGATGAGGAGCATGGATATCAATCGGAAATATGAAAAGCTTCAGCGCGTCATCAAGGATCTGGGTCGCGCGGCGGTTGCGTTCTCCGGAGGCGTGGACAGCTCGTTTCTGTGCAAAGTCGCACACGACGTCCTTGGAGACGAGGCGATTGCCGTGACCGTCGTTTCTCCCATGCTCCCCGAAAGCGAATTAAAAGGCGCGACCGAGTTGGCCGCTTCGATCGGCATACGGCATGTTCTCGTCGAGGACAACGAGATCGAGGAGGAAGTAGCGGAAAATCCGATCGACCGCTGCTACTACTGCAAAAGAGTCGAGTTCTCGACCATTCAGCGGGCGGCGGCCGAGCACGGGATCGAGCATGTTCTTGACGGGTCCAACAAGGACGATCTTCTCGATTATCGTCCCGGACTCAAGGCGCTCGAGGAACTCGCCGTCGTCAGTCCGCTCAGGGAGGCGGGGCTCACGAAGAACGAGATTCGTGAGCTGTCGCGGCGGCTCGGACTGAAAACGTGGGACAAACCGGCCTTTGCGTGCCTCGCGTCGAGGATTCCCTACGGCGAGCGAATCACCGAGAAAAAGCTCAGCAAGGTGGAGAAGGCCGAGGACTATCTTCGTGAGGCCGGGTTCAGGCAGTTTCGCGTGAGAAGTCACCGAGACATAGCGCGAATCGAACTGGCGCCCGAGGAGCGCGAAAAACTGTTCGATACCGAAAAGATGGACAGGATATCGGCCGCCCTGAAGTCCTTCGGCTTCCTGTACGTATGCGTCGAGCTGGAAGGATATCGAGCGGGGAACCTCAACAGGGTTTTCGAGAAACCGCGGGAGCGGGGCGCGTGAGCGGAACGATTCTCTATTATGACTGTTTCGCCGGCATCTCCGGCGACATGAACCTCGGCGCGCTGATCGACCTGGGTGTTCCGGCGGAGCATCTCCATGGGGAGTTAGAGAAGCTTGGAGTCGAAGGATTCGCGCTGCGATTTACTGCGGACAGCAAACACGGTATTCACGGAACGAGGGCGGACGTCGATCTCGATGCTTCACGCGACGAGTCGAATCAACATCACGTTCACGAGCATCGGACCTTTCGCGACATTGTTTCGCTGATAGACGAGAGCTCTCTTTCCGATCGCGTAAAGGAGACGGCGGTCGCGATATTCCGGACCGTTGCGCAAGCCGAAGCCAAGATCCATAACCAGCCCGTCGACGAAGTCCATTTCCACGAGATAGGCGCGCTCGATTCGATCGTGGACATAGTCGGCGCCGCCGTCTGTCTCGCCTATTTACAGCCGGACCGTATTCTCTCATCCGCCGTTGAGTTGGGCGGAGGCTTCGTCAAATGTGATCACGGCTTGTTGCCCGTTCCCGCCCCTGCAACGGCCGAAATCCTGCGAGGCGCCCGCGTCAAAGGCGGTGCGGTCCCGTTCGAAGCGACGACGCCCACCGGCGCGGCGATCCTCGCAACCTGCGTCGATTCTTTCAGCGATAGGAAGGATTTCGTCATTCGCGCGGTCGGCTACGGAGTAGGGCGCCGCGACGCCGAAGTGCCGAACGTGTTGCGCGTGATGCTCGCCGAGGAGCCGGACAGTGACGAGACGGCGGAAGACTACATGCTTGAATGCAATATAGACGACATGAGTCCCGAAGTCTACGGTCATCTGTCGGAACGGCTCTTTTCAGCCGGCGCCTCGGACGTCTTCTTTACGCCGATCATCATGAAAAAGAACAGGCCCGCTACGAAACTTTCGGTCCTCAGCAGAGCGGACACGGAACACGTCCTCGTCGACATACTCCTCGAGGAAACCACGACGTTCGGACTGCGACGCTACGCCGTCGAAAAGCAGATGCTCGAGCGACGGACGCGAGAATTCGAGACGAGCCTGGGGAAGGTCCGGGTGAAGACGGGGTACCGCGACGGAAAACGCGTAAAGGCGAAGCTTGAATATGAGGATTGCCGAAAAATCGCGGAGGAAACGGGTCTGAGTCTGATCGGCGTGTTCCGGCGGATTCAACGGGAGCTGCAGATCTAGCGGACATTTTTTCGCGCGTCGAAGCCGACGGCGTACGACGGAGGTGAAATCATCAACCGGGATACTATCATCAGAATCCTCGAAGACTACAAGAACGGCAACGCGAGCAGGGATGAGTGCTTGAAACGTCTCAAGGATTTCCCGTATTCGGACATCGGGTATGCAAGACTCGATACGCACCGCGAACTCCGCACAGGATACCCGGAAGTGGTGTACTGCGCCGGGAAAAGCGCGGAACAGCTTCGTGGCATTCTCGAACGGCTGCTGGCGGGCGACGGCGCCATCCTGGCGACCCGGGCCGACGCCGCGCAGTTCGAAGCCGTCCGGGATCTGTCCCCCGATCTTACGTACGACTCCCTATCGAGAACCATCACGCGCCGTCCTCGCCAACGGCCCGAGCAGACCGCTACCTACATCGCGGTCGTGACCGCCGGCACATCGGACATGTCGGTAGCCGAAGAGGCCGCCGTTACCGCCGAAATCTTCGGAAACAGAGTGGAGCGGATATACGATGTGGGAGTCGCGGGGCTGCATCGTCTGCTCAACCGGCTCGACGTGATCCGGGACGCAAAAGTCGTCGTCGCCGTCGCGGGAATGGAAGGTGCGCTGCCCAGCGTGCTGGGGGGCCTGGTGAGCAAGCCGGTCATAGCGGTGCCGACGAGCGTCGGGTACGGAGCGAATTTCGGCGGGCTTTCGGCGCTGCTTACGATGCTTAACAGTTGCGCGACGGGCATCGCCGTCGTCAACATCGACAACGGCTTCGGTGCGGGCTATATCGCGGGAACCATCAACAATCTCTGAGCTTCGATCGGCGGCGGGCGCCGTCCGCTCGGGATCAGCGCCCCGGACGTCCCCAGTCCTCGGACACCTTGCTTGTGAAAACAACCCGCGATCGGGCGCCGGCAAGTCCGGCGGCGGGCGCAAGGTCGCCGAGGATCTTCCCGGCGATCGCTTGTTTCTGTTTAGCGGAGAAAACTCCGATCCACCGTACGTCGAACATCGCCGCGTCGGATTTCGACTCGCCACCCCAAAAGAACTCGTCGGCGGTGTTGAAAGAAACGAAAACTCCCGCCGGATCCTTGGATATCGTTTCCTCGAGCACCGCACCGATTCCTGCGGCAAGCGATGCACGCTGTTCTCCCGAAAGCTTCTGTCCGGTCGTAACGTTGACCCACGGCATAGCGTCCTCCTACTCTCTGGTTAGCCTGCGATAAGTGATCCGATGCGGCGTGTCGGCGGTGTCGCCGAGACGGCGTCGCCGGTCGGCTTCGTATTCGGAATAATTGCCTTCGAACCAGCGGGTCGTGCTTTCCCCCTCAAAGGCGAGAATGTGCGTGGCGACCCTGTCGAGAAACCAGCGGTCATGGCTGATAACGAGAATACAGCCGGCGAAACGATCGATTCCGTCTTCAAGCGCCCTGGTCGTGTTGACGTCGAGATCGTTCGTCGGTTCGTCGAGGAGCAGAAGGTTGGCCCCGTTCTTCAGCATCAACGCCAGATGAACACGATTTCGCTCGCCTCCCGAAAGCGAATCCACCGGTTTCTGTTGATCCGCGCCCGAGAAATTGAACCGCGCAACATAGGATCGGGCGTTCACCGTACGCGACCCGATCTTGATTGTCTCGTTCCCTCCGGAAATACACTCGTAGATCGACTTTCCCGGCACGAGCGCATCGCGGTTCTGGTCGGCGTATGAGACGACGACCGTCTCTCCGACGCGTATCGTACCGGAATCCGGGCGCTCCTCTCCGATGATCATACGAAAAAGTGTCGTCTTTCCGGCGCCGTTGGGGCCGATGACACCTACAACCGCTCCCGGCGGAACCGAAAAACTCATCCCTTCCACGAGCAGGCGGTCCCCGAAGGCTTTTGCGACATTCTGCGCCTCGACGACGAGCGATCCGAGTCGCGGCGCCGGTGGAAAAACGATCGACAGATCGCGTATCGTCTCGCGGTCGTCGCCGGCGGAGACGAGCTTCTCGTACGCGTTGATTCGCGCGCGACCCTTCGCGTGCCGAGCTTTGGGACTCATGCGTATCCACTCAAGCTCGCGCTGCAACGTCCGCCGCGCGGCGCTCTCGCTCTTCTCTTCGCGACGCAGACGTTCCTGCTTTTGGGCGAGCCACGACGAATAGTTGCCCTTGTACGGTATTCCACGGCCGCGATCCAGCTCCAGTATCCACCCGGCGACGTTGTCGAGAAAGTAGCGGTCGTGCGTCACCGCGATGACGGTACCTTCATAGCTTTGAAGGTGATGCTCGAGCCAGGCGACCGTTTCGGCGTCGAGATGGTTGGTCGGCTCGTCGAGGAGCAGAATATCGGGTTTCTGCAGCAGCACTCTGCAGAGCGCTACGCGTCGTCGCTCGCCGCCGGAGAGCACGTTGACGGGAGTTTCACCGGGCGGGCAGCGCAGAGCGTCGAGCGACAACTCGAGACGCGAATCGAGGTCCCATCCGCCGAGAGCCTCGATCTGCTCCTGGACAACGCCCTGGCGATCGAGCAGCTTCCCCATTTCTCCGTCGTCCAGCGGCGTGGCGAATCGCTCGTTGATCGACTCAAACTCGGAAAGGAGCCCGGTGACCTCCGACACTCCCTCTTCGACGATTTCTCTCACCGTAAGCTCGGGGTCGAGTACGGGCTCCTGCGGCAAGTAGCCCACGGTGACGCCCGGCGCCAAAACGGTCTCGCCGGTAAATTCGGTTTCAACGCCGGCCATGATCCGGAGCAGCGTACTCTTCCCCGATCCGTTCAGACCCAGAATGCCGATCTTCGCGCCGTAGAAGTAAGACAACGATATCTCTTCGAGCACGGTCCTGCGGCCGTAGCTTTTGCCCACGCGGACCATCGAGTAGATGATTTTTTCGGTGTCGGTACTCATGCCGTGCTTCGGTTTATGCCCCAGAGGCGCGCGTTCGTCAATCCCGTCTCGTTTCAACGACAAATCGATTGACGGGTCCGGCGACGTATGCTATCTTCCGTTTAAGAGACTTTAAAAGACTTTAAAGGTAACCGATGGTAAACGATCCGATCATGACACTCTCGGAAGTGGCGCAATACCTGAAGCTGGCGGAAAAAACGGTACTTAGAATGGTCCATCGAAATGAAATTCCGTGCGCGAAAGTCGGCAATCAATGGCGCTTCATGCGTCCGATGATCAACGATTGGCTCCTTTCGAAAATGCGGGTCGTCCCTCGTAACGATCTCGCGCGACTCGTCGAGCAAAACGAGCGCCTGCTTCCCCTCTCCCGGCTCGTTCTCCCGGAATATGTGATCTTGGGCATTCGACCCGACACGAAGGAGAACGTCCTCGCACAGATGGTGAGACCGCTCAAAGAAAAGGGAATCGTTGCCGACGACGAAAATTTCCTCGCGGGACTCATTCGCCGCGAGCAGATCGTATCAACCGCCATGGGAAACGGCGTCGCCCTTCCACATTTGAGGGACCCGCGAAAGAATCCCATTCCCGGGCCGGCGGTGATCGTAGGGATATGCCCCGACGGTACCGATTTCGACTCCGCCGACGGGGAAAAAACCTATCTGCTGTTCGTACTCAGCACCGACAGTGAAGTCGTGCATTTGCGGCTCATGGCGCGCCTTGCCGCGCTGCTCAAGGATTCTCGCCTCGTGCAGCGGCTTGCCGACGCCGGATCGCCGGAAGACGCCATCGCCGCCCTCATGGCGGCCGAGCAAACGGACCTGTGGAGAATGGAGGAATCACATGAAGGTTTTTGATGCTTTCGATCCGTCCTGCATCGCCTCGAGCGCGGCAACGAACAAGGACGACGTGCTGCGCGAGATCTCGGACTTGATAGCGGAGGCCGGAGTGTTCCCGACCTATTCGACCGACGAGCTGTACCGCGCCTTCAGAGAACGAGAAGAAGTGGGATCCACCGGTTTCGAAAACGGGGTCGCGATTCCGCACTGCTCGCTTGAAAACGTCGATCGATTTATCGCGGGGATTCTCCGGGCGCCCGACGGAGTACCGTTCGAATCGATCGACGGGAAGCCCACGCGGCTGTTCTTTTTTGTCGCCGGCCCGAAGAGTGAGCGGAACCGCCACATCGCGCTGATCTCCGCGATCTCGCGGATGCTCCTCGCCGCCGAGGCGGCCGAACGGATATTGGAAGCGCCCGGTCCGGAAGAAGTCATGGCGATCCTTCGGGAGGAACTGCAGGTACTCGAGTCGGACGCACGTATCGAAGAGAGCAAAGTCAAAAACCTGTTCACGATTCTCGTTCAACGAGAGGAGGTTTTCGACGACCTGTTGCGGATCTTTTCCGCCGCGGTTCACGGATCGATAATGGTTTTCGACGCGAACAACGCCGGCGCCTACCTCAATCGCATGCCTCTCTTCTCATCCTATTGGACCGATTCGGCGTCGAGATTCAACAGGATCATCGTCGCGGTGGTCGATCGCGACCTCTCCAACGACACGATCCGCAGGATCAACTCGATCTCGGGAACGAGCGGAGCGGGGGTATTGGTGGCAGTGCAGGAGCTCGTCTACTCGAGCGGCGCAATCGACTATTGATTCGTATCCAGGACATGCCATGAATCCGTCTATCGCTCACCTACAAACATGGATCGGCGACCTCGGGATGCCGGCACTCGCGATCATCGGAGTCGTGACTCTCGCGGGGCTCTATTCGGGGAAGGTCGTCAAAGTGTTCAGACTTCCGTCGATCATCGGTTTCATGATCGTGGGGGTTATCCTCGGACCGTCGCTTTTGGGGCTGATCGACGAGGGGCTAAGCGACGATCTCGGTTTTATCGCCGACATCGCGCTCGGGTTCGTCGCGCTTAGCATCGGCCTCGAACTCGACTTGGCCGTGCTGCGCAAACTCGGAGGCGGAATGGTCACGGTTATTCTCGCCGAGTCGCTGCTCGCGTTCATCGTCGTGTTTGTCGCGATATACCTGCTGACGCGGGATCTGCCGCTTGCGCTTATCTTCGGCGCCGTCGCGCCGGCGAGCGCACCGGCGGGTACCGTTGCGGTCATCCAGGAGTATCGCGCTTCGGGCAAACTCACGCAGGCGCTGTATGCGGTGGTCGGTTTCGACGACGGGCTTGGCGTCATTATCTTCGGATTCGCTGCGGCGATCGCGCGATCGATTCTGGAGCATGCCGCCGGCGCCGCGACAAAGAGCGTCTGGCTTCTCATCGCGACGCCGCTCGCAGAGGTAGGACTCAGTTTTCTTGTGGGCGCGGCTGCGGCGTTACTCTACACGTTGCTTGCGCGCATAACCGAGGGTCGCCGCGACACCTTTATTCTTACCTTCGCCGTCGTTCTTCTTACGATCGGCGCCGCGAAGGCGCTCGGTCTTTCGCTGATCCTGACGAATCTTATCGTCGGCATGGCCGTCGTGAATACACAGCGCAAAACCGTGACGGCTACGGTCCGGGAAGGGTTGACCTCGGTTATGCCGCTGCTGTTCGTGCTTTTCTTCGTTCTCGCCGGGTCGAACCTGCACGTTGCCGCTCTCCCGTCGCTCGGGCTGCTGGGATTGATCTACCTCGCCTCGCGCGCCGCCGGCCTCATGGGCGGCGCGTGGATGGGAGCGGCGATCGGTCGACTCGACGGGAAGATCCGGAAGTATCTGGGACTCGGCATTCTTTCGCAAGCCGGAGTCGCCATCGGTCTCTCGCTTATCGTTAAACAGGAGTTCAGCGAAATAAGCCCCTGGGGCGCGGCGATAGGAGCAGCGGTCATTACGACGGTGACCGCGACGAGCATTATTTTCGGGATCATCGGGCCGATTACGTGCAAAATCGGGTTGAAAAAGGCCGGGGAGATTCCTGAGAGAGGCAGCTGATCCACCGGCCCGCGCGGGGGGCCTGAAGCGTCGGTCCGAATCGACCACGCGCCCGGAGCAATTCGAAATCCGGCGCGCCCGTTTGCCTCCTCGCCGTGAAGACGATACCATGGGTGCGATGACCGACAAAGAGCGGTTTCACGCGATCATGCGGTTCGAACCTCCCGACAGACCGCTTTACTGGGAGCAAGGGTTCTGGGGAGGGACGATAGAGCGGTGGTATGCGGAGGGCATGGCACGCGTAACCGGCGTCGAAGGCGATCCCGCCTACGGAGACACCGTTCGCGGACCGGCAACTCCGTCGGAGCCGGGCGACATCCGCTGCGATGACGCTATTCGCGAAGCCGGACTGGACAAGCGGTCGCAGAGAGTGCCGGTTTCGATGTTTCTCTGTCCGCCGTTCGAAGAACGCGTGCTTGACGACGACGGCGAACGAATCGTGATTCAGGACGAAATGGGAATCGTCAAGCGCGCGTCGCGCGACAGGGATAGCATCCCGCAGTTCATCGCGTGGCCGGTGAACGATCTCGACTCCTTCGAACGGCTCGCGGCGGACCGGCTCGACCCGAATACTCCCGAACGGTTCCCTCCAAACTGGGCCGAGCAGACGGCATTTCTCAACGCTTACGACGGCGTTGTCGCGCTGGGAGGCTATCCATGCGGTTTTTTCGGAACGCCTCGTTATCTGATGGGCGACGTGGCGCTGCTTATGGGATTTCTCGACCGGCCCGCGCTGGTAAAGCGTATCATCGATCATCTTGCCGTCCTGTGGGAAACTCTCTTCGATCGGGTACTCTCGGAGGTTTCGGTCGATTGCATTCACGTGTGGGAGGATATGTCGTTCAAAAACGGTCCGCTCATTTCGCCCGCGCTCTTCGAGCGCTTTCTCGTCCCGGCCTACGCGCGGATTACGCGGGTCGCGTCGGACCACGGCGTCCGCGTCGTCCTGCTCGACACCGACGGCGACTGCTCGGAACTGATACCCGGGTTTCTCAGAGGGGGCGTGACCGGTCTCTATCCATTCGAGGTCCAGGCCGGCATGGACGTGCGTGAAATCCGGCGCCGCTATCCGCGGTTGCAGATTCTCGGTGGAATCGACAAACGAAGAATCGCGCAGGGGCGAAGCGCGATCGATGCGGAGTTGGAACGACTGCTGCCGGAGATGACGGACGGGGGAGGATACATTCCGATGGCGGATCACCAGATCCCGCCGGATGTATCGTGGGAGAACTACCGCTACTACAGAACACGAATCGCCGAACTGTGCGAGTAGGCGGAAGCGCGGGAGTTCGAAACACGGTCGACGTACCGACCGATTCGACATTTTCGCAAGCTGGAAAAACCGACGAATCACCCTAAGATCACGCGGGTTCGACGACTTTGGGCGGCAATTCGAGATCCTGCAAGCCGGATTTCGAACTGCTTGGACCGGAGCAAAGGCTATTGACGAACCCTCCTGTTCCGTTGTATACTGTTCTTGTTAGTGTATCGTACGTTCGTTAGCCTGATTGTTTTTCAAGTAATTGCCTGTCTGGATCACCGTCCGCTCAGCGCCATCCATTGAGAACTTAGGGAACACATCGTTACGAGACCTACACAGAATCTACGCCAAAGGAAGGACAAATGGCGAAAAAAATCTATGTGGGAAACCTCAATTTCACGACGACTGAAGACGCATTGCGCGATCTCTTCAGCCAGCACGGTACGGTCAGCTCGGCCGACATCGTGATGGACCGCTACAGCGGCAGGTCCCGTGGTTTCGGATTCGTCGAAATGGAAGACGCTCAGGCGGCGGATGACGCAATATCCGCTCTCGACGGCGCCGAATTCGACGGCAGAAACCTCCGAGTCAACGAGGCTCACAGCAAACCGGACCGGCGATACTAGTCCGGCGCGCAACGAGCGGGGCCTGCACGGTCCCGCTTTTTCTTTGTCTGCAACGACCACAAGGAGATGTTTTGGCACGCAACAACTACAAATCGGAAAAACGACGAAAAGAACTAAAAAAGATCAAAAAACGGCAGGAAAAAGAGGCGCGGCGCTAGCAGCGCAAGGTCGAAAAGCTGGATGAAGAAGGTCCCGGCGACGAGAGCTCGTCCGAACAGCACGTAACCGACGGCGACTCGTAGAGCCGCCACCACAATCACCGATACGATTACACACCCGCCGCGCCGTCGTTACGCGCGCGGCCTTGACCCCGGCTATTCTCCCTCCGGAGCAAGCGAGGGAATCGCTCTGCCCGCCTTGGTTCGTCCGCCGCGCCATAGATCGTATTCGCGGGAAACGTAGCGATCGAAGAACGAGTCGAGCTTGGCATCGAGCTCGTTGAGCAGACTGCCCGCCGAGGGATCATCGATCAGGTTGACTCGCTCCGATGGATCCGCCTGCAGATCGTACAGTTCATCGGGTCCGTCGGGGAACCGCCGAATCAGTTTATGGGTGCGAGTATGTACGGCGCGGGTATCCTCATACTCATGATAGGTATCGTCGCTCCCATCGATTTCCTCACCCGCTCGGTCTCCCCGGAGAAGCACGCGCGAAAGATCGCGTCCGGGAGAAACCGGCCCCCCCCTCCCGGCCGCGTCGCACTCGTCGAGGTCGAGGTATCCCAGAAGCGTCGGATACAGATCGTAGGTGCACACGTGGCCGTTCCATACGCCCGGGTCAATCCTGTCGGGGTGACGGATAATGAGGGGAATCCTCAGATTCTCCTCGACCATGTGCATCGGACGAGAATGGTCGCCCATACCCCAGAAGCCGTGATGTCCGGCGCAAAGACCGTGGTCCGAGGTGTAGATCACCATCGTGTTTTCCGAGGCGCCGATGGCGTCGAGCGCGTCGAGAATTCTGCCGACCCCGTCGTCGACTCCGCTCACCGCCGCCGCGTAGCCTCTCATCGCACGTTCCGACCCGATCAGATCGCGGTTCTGCTTGAGCCAGGGATGCATCGGCTCGCGCGGGAAACACGAAAGCTCCCGCGACCGATAGTACTCCGTCCACCGGTTTTCGTGTCCGGTGCGCAGATCGTCGTCGAGACCGTAAGGTCCGTTGTACCCGACGTGGAGGAAAAAAGGTCGCGCCGGATCGTCGCGGGAAGACCTGAGAAAATCGACCGCGTGGTCGGTAATCGCGTCGGTGTAGTAGCGCGACTCGGTATAGATCTCTCCCCTCCAGATCGCTTCCGCGTCGTAAAAGGAAGTGGTGTGCCCCTTCGGTTTGGCGAACCAGTACTCGAACCCGAGCTGGGGATGCATGCTGTCTCCGAGGTGCCACTTTCCTACCATGCCGCACCGGTAGCCGCCGTCGGAGAGGCGGCGCGGAAGCGTGTCGAACTCGCCGATAGTGCAGTAAGCGGCCGGTCCCATCTGCGCATCGGGGTCTTCTCCTCCGAGCCAGTTATGAACCCCGTGTTGCGACGGGATCAGTCCGGTCAGGTAACTCGCGCGGTTCGGTGAGCAGACCGGATTGACGCAGAACGCGTTTTCGAATCGCATACCGGCGTCGGCCAGCCTATCGACGCGAGGCGTTTGTATCTCGCGATTGCCGTAGCACCCGAGCGTCCACGTGCTTTGATTGTCGGTAATGATGAATACGATGTTGGGCTTATCGCGCATGCGTCATTGTATCACGATCCGGGACGGATGATCGCCTTTACGATCCCGTCGAGCTTGCCGTCCATAAGCCGCAACGCTTCGACGACCCCGTCGAGCCCGTAGCGGTGCGTAATCAAGGGCCTCGCGACGATCGCGCCGGAAACGAGCAGATCAAAAGTCGGTCCGTACCCTTCGGGCATGCTTTGCGAGCCTACCATCCGTTTCTCGTTGAACTTGAAATCGATGATCGGGACGGTCGCCCGATCGGTCGCGAACGAACCGACAACCACCACCAGTCCGCGGTCCTTGACGCTGCGCACCGCTTGAGCGACGGTGTCGTCCTGATCGGCGCCCACGCACTCGATCGCCGTGTCGGCCCCCAAACCGCCGGTAAGTTCGGCGGTTCGATTCGACACATCGACGCTCCGGGGATCCGCGACGTGATCGGCGCCTAACTCGGCGGCAAGCTCTCGTCGATAGGCCACCGGGTCGGTGCTCATGACCTCGGCGCCGCGCGCCTTCGCGTGCATCATGACACCCAGCCCGATCGGACCGCATCCCTGCACGAGAACGAAATCTCCTCGTGCGACTTTTGCCCTCTCCGCGACGGCGTGGTAGGCGATCGAAAACGGCTGCGCGACCGCCGCCTCTTCGAAGGAGAGCTCCGCGGGTATAACGCGGCACGACTCGGCAGGTACGGCGAGATACTCGGCGTAGGCGCCGTGTCCGGTGAAGCCGGGGCTTTTCCGGTCGACGCATTCGGAAAAACGCCCCCGCTCGCACGCGTGACACCGGCCGCAGGCGGGCTTTCCGACCGAAGTTACGCGTTCGCCGACCGCCGGCGCCTCAACGCCTTCCCCCTTCCGCACGACTACGCCGGCATATTCATGACCCATCACCCGCGGATAGGTCATCGTTGGATGAATTCCGTGAAACCCCTCGAGATCCGACCCGCAAACGGCGCACGCTTCGACGGCGAGCACAACCTCGCCCGGTCTGGGCGACGGGTCGGGCAGTTCAACCGGTTCAAGACGGCCGGGTTCGTAAAGCATGACTGCCTTCATGCGCTCCTCCTGTGGCGAGCCTCATCGCAAGACCAGCCGGCATCGACCGGGCGGCGCACGGTCGTTTCGACCGCGCCTGCTTCCAACTGTGCGGACGACGCGGACCGCGCGAGCGAGCTACTGATAGAAGCCGAACTCCTCGGCGAAGAAAGCCAGGACCGCCGCGACTATCCGCATCTCCTCCGGAGCGCCTCCGAACGGATCCGCCTCACCCCACCACGATCCGCCGAGATAAATCGTGCCGTCCGCCTCAATCGCGGCGATACGCGAACTCCCTCGCCACAGGTTCCCATTACTCTCGATCTCGCCCACGCTGTCGCTGCCGAACCAGATATCTCCGTCGGGCTCCACCTCGCCTTCGTTGTTTCCGCCGATCCAAATGTCGCCGTCACTTTCGAACTGGCCGACTTTCGTGCCTCCACGCCAGATGTCACCGTCGGTCTCGATGGTCGCCCACTTCGAGCCCCCCCGCCAAATCTCGATATCTTCGGCTATGATCAACTCGGCGCCCGCCGAAGCGGCGGGCGACCCCGATGTGGACGACGTCCCCGCGGTGAAGTCGTTCAGTTCCGCGATTCTTCCGGTCAAAAGCCGGAGTTGACCAAGCTCAAGGGTCCCCGTATCGCCGTCGAAATAACCGACTCCGTATTCCGATCCGTCGATTCCCGTAACCTTTGCCGGATAAAAGGCGCTCCCCCATTGCGCAAGAACCAGCGTACCGACTTCGATATCGCCGGCTGCCGGTGCTTCGTCCGCGACGATGCCGGTGAGCGGGACGCATTTCGTATCGCCGTCGTCGTACAGAACCGTGAATCCCCCGTCGCACGGCGAGGCGATTTTCCCGGGATACCAGGCGCTATTCGCCCATTCGGCGAGAACACGATCGTCCTTCCGCCACGCTTGCTCTGCGGCGATCCGTGATGCCGCAAAGACCATGAGCAAAGCGAGAACGACCGGTGAGCTGAGTATTCGAATCCGTTTCATAATGAAATCCTTACCGATACAAAGATGCGGCATCATAGCGCGGCCGAGCCCGGCGGGCTACCCCGTCGGTGCCGTCGGCGCCGTCGGCCGATACGCGCCGTGAGCCGCGTACGCATCGAACAACGCCGCGATGTTTCGATACGGACAATCGGCCTGTATATTGTGCGCCGTGCACAGAAAATACCCGCCCTCCGGCCCGAGCGTGCGCACACGCTCCCGGACTTCCTCATCGATATCGCGAGCGTCGCCGTGAGGCAATGTCCGCTGTATCGATATGCCTCCGTGGAACGACATGGTTTTTCCGAGATCGTTCTTTAAGTCTCGATGGGCGTCGTCCATCGCTTCGGGCTGTAACGATTGCAGGATATCGAGTCCGATCTCGTGCATGCGCGCAGCAAGAAGCCGAACATCGCCGCACGTGTGGTGCATGGATTTCGCGTTGAATCCGCGTATGATCTCGATGTAGGCGGAGAAACCCGGCGCGAGATAGTCATCCCACATCGCCGGGCTTATCAGGAGCCCACGTTGCCGGCCGAAGTCGTCTCCGGTCAGCACGATGTCGATAAGACCGTCGGCCGCGTCGAGTATCCGAAGGAGATACTCTTTGTAAAACGAAACGATTCGGTCGAATATCACTTTCGCGATTCCGGGAGAGGCGGCAAGGTCGGTCAGAATCCCTTCGACGCCCCGGAGATACATCGCCGGCTTGAGCTGAGCGACACGATTCAGACGATCGCCCATGAACACAACAACACGGCCCCGACGACGCACCTCTTCGGCCTGAGCCCTAACGACGGTGTAGTCGAAATCGTCGGGATCCGGCCATCCTGAGTACCTCTCGATTTCCTCGATCGACAGGGAGTTCAAGGGAGAGACGTCGACCTCGCTGTAGACCTCGTAGCCGTAACGCGTTCTCACGGTCGCCGTTTTCCGGCGTACTCCCCAGATGTCGACGCCCGGCTCAAGGGGCACTCCGACGTAGGCGGGACCCTCGATATAGCGAAAGTCGACGTCGTGAGCATCGAGAAACTCGTCCTGTGTCATACCGGTCGCTTCCGTTATGACTCTACAGGCGCCTGAGGACGCCCAGAAATCGATCGGGACGCGGTCCGGCTCCTCATGATTCAGCGCAAGGAATACGCGTTCTCGCGAATCCATGCCCGGCATTATATCGGGTTCGTCCACCTAACCGAAGATTTCCGGTATACTTTGCCGACGAATGAAATGAAAGGATCAAACACTCGACCGCCCACGGGCGCGGAAAAGCTTTGGAGAGATCTCGCGGCGCTGAACTGCGCCGACGTGACGAGAAGGACACGCGCCGAGTTCGTCGACGGGGTCTATCGGCTCGATCATATGCGCGGCGTGTATACGATCGATCCGGCCGCCCGGACAATCGAGGTTCCCGAGACGCATCCGCCGGCCGACGAAGAACTCGCGCTCCTTCTTCTCGCCTATCTGGTGGACCTGAAGGAGAGGGAGCCGGTGGGAAGATGGATCTCGGAGAAAGAGATCCCCGGCGGCAGCCTCTTTTTTACCGGTCCCCACGCCCTGCCGCTCGATCCGATCGCGGCCGCCTACGGCGAGGCGCCCGCAGCATTCGCGAGCCGCGCTGCGGAGCTCGGCGGGAGGCGCCTGGAATACGGCGACGCGTCGGCGGCTTTCGACGCGCTTTTCCGAATACCGGTGGCGTTCGTTCTCTGGGAGGCGGATGACGAGTTTCCCGCGCAGGCTACCGTAATGTTCGATGAGACGATCTCGACTCATCTTCCGGTGGATGTGGTGCTTGCGCTGGTGCGAAGAACGGTGAAGTTCCTCGTATAGCTCTACCCAGTCAGAACCCCGGCAGTTTGAACTTGAGAGTGACCTCGCCTGTCTCGCGGTCGATTTCGATTCTTTTGTCGTCTGAATCATCTGATCCGGAGAGACCTTTCCCGGTCGCCATGCGGGCGATGGAATCAAGAAAGGAAAGTCCCTGATTCAAGACCGTCTCGAGCTGGACCGGATCGACGGATCGTGCCTGATCGGGAGAAGCTTCGGAACGACCGTCGGAGGTTCGCCCGGTAGCGCCGGCCGGTCCATCGACTTCCTGCACCGCAATCTCCTCGTCTCCATACTCCTCCGCACCGAGATCTATATCCGCTTGCTCCGCCAACGCCTTCGGATTGAGATAGTGCGGTGTATCCTCGTCGAGCTCGGGACCCGGAAGCGATGTGGAGCGCACATCGACGGGTTCTTCACCGAACATCTCCCTCAACTGGTTGATGAACTTCGACTTGCTCTCCCGGCTGAAGTCGACTTCGTCTTCCCCCTCTCCTTCGAGTACGGCGTCGAATAACTCCTGTTTCAGACCGATCGTCGCGTATACGCGTTCTTCGATCGAGTTCCTGGTAAGCAGGTTGATCACGTCGATTTTGGCGCTCTTTTGGCCGATCCTGGACACCCGGCCGATTCGCTGGTTGAGTTTCGCGGGATTCCACGGCAGCTCGAAGTTGATAATGCAATCGGCGTTTTGCAGATTGAGTCCCACGCCGCCGGCGTCGGAAGAAAGAAACACCATGCAGTCATCATTCTCGTGAAACTCCTCGACCAACCGTTGCCGCTTCGCCGTAGGGATTTTTCCCGTAAACTCCACAAAGCAGATCTCCATGTCGGAGAGAGCTTTGCCGATCAGATAGATCATCGTCGTCCATTCGGAAAAAATGATTACCTTCCTGCCGTTCTCTACGACGATTTCATTCAGGATCGACATAAGCTCGACAAGCTTGGGCGAGATATTGGTTTCCTTGTCGATCAAATAGGTGGAATCGCACACCATCCGTGCGCACAGAAGAGTCATCTGAATCCTCTTCATGTCGATCGGAGTGATGACCTTCTTGTTGATGAGCGCCAGCAGCGCCGTCATGTAGCCTTGATGGATCTGTTCCTGTTCCTCCGTCAGAGGCAGGTAGTACTCATGTTGCACCTGCTCGGGAAGGCTGTCGATTACGTCCTTTCGACGGCGGCGCAGGATGAGTCCTTTGAGTTTATCGCGTACGACCGTGAGATTCCTGTAGCCCTGGACCTTGCTTCTCTGATCGAGATTGAGATGGTTCGCGGCAAACGCCCACAGCGGCGTCAGCAGATCGGAATCACAGAATTGAACGATGCTATAGAGGTCTTCGAGCTTATTCTCCAGAGGCGTGCCGGTAAGCACCAGGACATGCTCGCGCGGGAGGGCGCTCAACGCCTGGTGAGTCTTTGTTTCGAAGTTTTTGATACGTTGCGCTTCGTCCAGGATGATGATTTCAGGCGCCCACCTTTTTATCGGCAGAATATCCCGCATGACCGCCTCGTAGTTGGCGATCTTGAAAAACGCATTCTCCTCCATATATTGTGCTTTCCTCTGTTGCCGGGCGCCGGTGACGACGAGGGCGGTTTCGTCGGAGAACTTTTCGATTTCGCGCCTCCACTGCTCCTTGACCGACGATGGACAGACGACGAGCACCTTGGAGAAGCCGAAAATACGCTTTTTCATAATGACCGCCGCGATAGCCTGTACGGTCTTGCCGAGTCCCATTTCGTCGGCAATAATCGCGGATCGCTTGAATACGGCGAACTCAACTCCCTCCCGCTGATACGGGTAGAGGCTCGCCTTCAGAGACGTCGTATCGATCTTGTGTTTTCTGCGAAGCTTGTCGACCTCACGTTCGTAAAGGATTCTCTCCATGTGTCGCAGAAGAGACTCATCGAACAATACGGCATCGCCGTCTCCGATTTTCAGAAAGAGTTTGTACAACCGGCTAATGCTTTTGCGCGGATATATTCCTTTCTCGTTAAAGAGCTCCGCAAGCTCCGCGCGAAGCTCTTCATCCTCCACACGTTCGTAATAGCAGGCCGGCTTCTGCTGCCGCGCGTTCCAGATGATATGGACAAACGGGAAGGTTTCCTCCCGCGCCCGGTCTTCCAGGTCCTTGCGTTGTAGCAGCTCACGGTGAGCGAAAAGAAGATGCTTGCAGGTCTCCAAATGGTTGGTGGCGAAATCGGGACAGGTACAGTGGCCGATACCTCCAACCGGATCATAGAAAGTGACGGTGTAGCTCTTCCCGGCGGGGGTGACGACGGAGTGGGCGCCCTTGTAAGTTTCTCCGAGTCGCAGCGTAAACCCCTCCCTGGAGGCGCGTTCCCTGCGCGCTTCCAGCGCCGCCTCTCGTATCTCTTCAGGGGTCATGTACTCTGCGGACAAGATTTCATTCCGTGTGGTTGTCTCTGCGACGCCTTTCGCCCGCGATAGTCGTCGCTCGATGTCCAGACAGGCCGCCACGACGTGTTTGCATCCGTTTCGAGGAAAGGGGCACGTGCAAGTAGCGGAAACCGGAGCCGTTCGCGCCGTCGTGCGGCTCTTGCCGCCGTTCTCTTCGGCAGTCTTCGTCCCCCCGGCGCGAGATGCGCCGGCATCCTGCAATGACACGGTAACACGGTACTCACCGTAGTTCCCGTCGAAGGTGTAGCGGTAGAACTCAGATTCCTCGTCGATGTCGATCAGGGTGTAATTGCCCAGAAGAAAAAGGCTCTCTCCCCGGTTGAAGATTACCTCGGTCTCTGCGACGTCGGTCTTGATAATCGTCTGCGTCAAGCGGAGTTGTGGCATGGACGCTGCGCCGCCTCCTTTCTCAACAGGTGTTCATGCCATCATACACGATATCTGCTCGATGCGTGCGGTCAACCGGCAATTCGGGAATTCGCCGCCAATGCTCGGGCGGTCTCGACGAGGCTGTGAGATTGCGCGCGGATAACCGCGCGATCTATCTCTTCTTGCTCTACCGTCACGGTTGCGGGCGAGCGCGCGACGCGAGAGTCTCGGGAGTTTTTCGCTCGACATTCTCGAAGGCCCAGGAGTACTTGACTACCTCCGTCGTGGGACCGACAAGTGGCGCGAGGTCCGTGGCGAGAAAAGTGTAGTGGGGATCCTCGAAGGGAATCCATGCGCCCGCCGTCTCCCCGTTCGTAACAAACCGGTATTCCTCGACGAGTTGCCAGACGGTGAAAACGATATTCTCGTCCTGCCCGGCGGCGACTTCGAAGGTGTTCGACTCGGTGACCGATTCGCTGATCGTCACCTCTTCTTCGAACTCGGCGGAAAACTCCGCGCTCACCGTAACGCTCGTCGAAGCGAAGAGCGCATCGCCTGAAACCGTCGTCGAGACGCCGAGCGTGAACGCGAAGCTGGAAGTCTCCGTTCGACTGGATCCTTGGGTGTAGGAGCGGGTAATGGTGGTCGTCGTGGCGCCGGAGTACCTCTGTACGGGACCGAGGCGCTTCCAATACCGCACGAGTTGCAGGAAAGGGGTGTTTTCGAGGGGCGGAGTCGATTGTTCGTTGAAAGTCGGACTCGGCGTCGGATTCCCATTGAGCACAAGCTGCACCCTCTCTTCGCTGGATGAGGTAACGACGTCGTTTCCTTCCTCGTTTTTGGCATTCGTCACCGTCGGGACGAAGTCGGTCAGGGGAACCGTCGCGACTATGAGCTCGTCGGAAGTAAGCGGCACTTCGGCGATGTAGGAGGTCGGCGCCGGAATGCGAGGACGGTCTGCGCCGACTTCTACCCCGGGGCCGCCGAAAATCTGAGAGACGAACTCGCAACTCACAAACGAGACCGACAGAGCGAATAGCAGAAGCTTCGGGGCTGCCCTCTTCATGAGTATCTCCTTAGGATTCATAATATGCGCTCACCGGTACGACATCTTCGGTGGGGTAGATGAAGCGGAGGCTTGACTCGGTAAAGTCGTAGCCCTGAGGGTTGAACAGTTCGCCGTCCGCCCCGACGTACCGGAACTCCTCGACCAGCTGCCACACGGAGAAACGCAGGTTCGTTCCGGAACGTGGAGAGACGGAGAAAGACTGCTCCTCGGTGGTTTCCGTGGAGACGGTCTGGGAGAACTGCTGAGTCGCGGTGAAGCTCGCGGAAGCCTTGACGCCGGCGGAGGCAAAGAGTCCGCCGGCCTCCGACTCCACCTCTATACTGAGGGTCTCGGAAAAGGTTTGGGTGCTCGTCTGGGACGCGCCCTTGGTGACGGATCGCGATTTCGTCGTCGTAGTTCCGCCCGCGTAGCTCTCGGCGTCGCCGAGGCGCCGCCAATAGCGGATTAGCTGGAATCTGACCTCGCCCTCTTCCAGAGGTTGCGTGGCGACTGAACCAATCGTCGGCGCCTCCACGACGGCTCCATCGCTGATGAGTGCTGCACGACTGCCGGCGGGAACGTTGAGATTGGTGCCGGCTGCGCTGTACGCCGCTTCCACCAAAGGGCTGAATGACCGGGCGGGCGCCTCGGCGACTACCAGGAGCTCCGACACCATCGGTACGGCGTCTTCGTATCGCTTGGGAATAGGAATCACGGGACGGCTCTCCGTCGGACCGAAAGGATCCACGGTACAGCCGAAAAGCCCTGCGGCGAAGAACAGAATCACAAGAACCGGTCTTGTTTTAGCCATCACACACCTCATGCCTAACCATGGTAGGGAAATGATGCCGAGAGTCAACCGCCCGGCCTCGCTCGTCGTAGTCGCCTTCTCCGTTCGAGTTTGACGGGAGGCGCGCCGTGCCCGCTTCTCTCCGGCGAAGCGAAAACGAACATCGGTGCTCGATCCGGCGCCGGCGCGGTTCTATACTACAAGTTGAAGTGTGTCGAAAAAGATCGCCGTCGTGACCGGGGAGGATTGCATGGAAGCCGACGCAGGGGAAAAAATAGAAGCGCGCGCCCGGGTGGGAGTCGCGACGCTCGCAAGCCCGCTCGAAGTGGGAGCCGCCGACGCGGCCGCGTTGCTCGAACGCGCGGAGAAGCTGCTCGCGCGGGCGGGAGTGGCGACGGTTCGCCTCGGCACAATCGGGAGCGTCGGGAACGATTCGGTCGGCGACGCGATCGTGGACGGAGCGAGCGCCGGGAAGCTCGCGGCGCGCGAAGGGGTCACAACGTATCTGCTCGTCCCGGTTTCGTGGTTCGAAGACTATCTGGTTCTCGATCTGCTGGAAGAGTGGTCGGCGCCGCTTTTTCTCTGGCCGCGTCCGGGTGTTGAAACCGGCGCCTTGTGCGGCGCCCAGCAGCTCGCGTGGTTCCTCAAGCGCCTCGGCGCCTCGTATGGATACGCCTTCGGCCCGTTGGAATCGCAAAGCTGTATCGCCCGCGCGCTCACCTTTGTGCGCGCCGGAGCGCTGAAGTGCACGCTGCGACGCGCGCGAATCGGCGTCGCAGGGCAGAGAGTCGCCGGCATGACGCACACCGCCCCGGATGAGGCGCGTCTGAAGCGCGTGCTTGGTCCTCGCATGGTCCCGATCGAGCTTCACGCGCTAATCGAGCGGGCCGCGGCCATTCCGCCGAAAAAGACGACTTCGCTTTGGGCGGAGACGAAGTCACGGGCGGGGCATGTCCGTGTCGCCGATGAGGTCGGACGCGAGGCGGTGGCGTTCTATCTGGCGCTTAAGGCACAGGTCGACGCGCTCGGTCTCCAGGCGGTTACCGTGGGCTGCTACCCGACTCTTATGGGACGACCATGCCTCGCCGCTTCGCTCCTGGCCGATCGAGGCGTTCCCCTCGCCTGCGAGGGCGACGTACACGGCGCAGTCGCGATGCTGGTGCTGTCGTTGCTCTCCGGCCGACCGGTGCACTCCACCGACTGGCTCGAGCCGCTTTCCGACGACACGATCGTCTTTGCTCACTGCGGATCCGGATCGTTTTCGCTCGCCGACCGCGCGCGCTCGATTACGCTCGAACCGGTACGTCTTATGAATCGGGGAGTCTGCGTTCTCTTTCCGGCCGGGACCGGCCCGGTTACTCTGCTCAGCATCAACTCGATCGACGGGGGGTATCAGATCGCGTGCATCGAAGGGGAGGCCGTAGCGACCGACATGGTCTTTCCGGGAAACCCGGTGAAGATACGCTTTTCACGCAAACCGGCGGAGCTCATCGATTTCGTCTTCCGCGAGGGAACGGGCCATCATTGGGCGGTCGGCTATGGCCGTCACGCGGAGGTGGTTCGCGAATGGGTCCGTATGCTTCCCGGCGGCGCCCGATTCGTGTCGCCGGAAACCGCAGCGTAGGCGCGCCGATTTCTCAATCTGAGTCGTCGAATCGAGAATCGCGGCACGCAGGTTCACCTTCTTTGCATCCTTCGTCTTCTCGATTACGATAAGCAGACATTGTCCGACATTTTTCACCCAAATCGGAGGCACGGAATGGCAAATCTTTTGAGCCTGAGCGAATACGAGGAGGCGGTTGCCGCGACGCGAGACAGACGAATGGCGTGGTGGCGCGAGGCCAGATTCGGAATGTTCGTCCACTTCGGACTCTACGCTTTGATCGGTCGTCACGAGTGGGCGATGGCGCTTGAGAACATACCGATCGAAGAGTACGAGAAGCTCGCCGACCGGTTCGCGCCCGAACCCGGCGCGCCTCGCGCGTGGGCCAAACTCGCCAAGGCTGCGGGGATGAAATACATGGTCATGACGACCAAGCATCACGAAGGGTTCTGCCTGTGGGATTCGGAGGCGACCGACTACTGCGCCGGGAAACGAGGGCCGAAGCGGGATATCGTCGCCGAATACGTCGAGGCGTGCCGCGCCGAAGGACTTAAGGTCGGCTTCTACTACTCGCTGATGGACTGGCACCATCCGGACGGCTGGCGGTGCGCGTTCGATCCGGAGGCGCGAAAACGGTTTACCGATTACACCAAAGCGTTGGTCCGTGAGCTCATGACGAAATACGGAGTCGTCGACGTCCTCTGGTACGACGTCTCGCGCCCGATGGAGCACTGGGAAGGATGGGATTCCTTGGCGATGAATCAGATGGTCCGTGAGCTCCAACCCGATATCATCATCAATAATCGTTCGAAACTCCCCGAGGATTTCGGAACGCCCGAAGAGCACATCACCGCGCAGGAACACGACTGGGAGGCGTGCATGACCTTCAACGGCCTCTCGTGGGGATACGTAAACTCGGAGCAGGCGGCGGCGTACAGCTACAACGCCCAGCGGATACTCAAGATGCTCAACACGGTCTCGAACGGCGGGGGGAATCTGCTGCTCAACATCGGCCCGACGCCGAGCGGCGGAGTGCCGCCCGAAGCCGTCGAGCCGCTTGAGACAGTCGGTCGCTGGATTCAGAACCACGGAGAGGCTCTCTACGGAAAGCTCTCGCGCCTCGGCCGTTGGTCACCGAGCGGGTGCGGGGGAATCACGGCGAAGGAGAACACCGTCTACTTCTGGAGCTGGATCTGGCCGTCGGAAGGCAAATTGGGCCTCGGCGGGTTCAAAACGCCGATCGTGTCGGCGAGAATACTCGGCGCGGGAAAGGAGCTTGAAGTCGAGCAGCGGCCGTACCGAGCGGTGCTGAAGGGACTCCCCGAGCGGTGTCCCGACGAGACCGCCGGAGTCGGAGTCATCGCCGTGGAGTTCGAGGCCGCGCCGGAGTTCACCTGGTGCGCCGGCTATCCGCAACTCCACGGCGGGCGGTCGATGAGCTGAATGATCCGATGAACTCGCGCGAGCGCGTTGTCGCCACGCTCCTCCGGCGCCCGGCGGACCGGCCGCCCTGGGTCGAAATAGGTTTTCATCCGTCGATCATGTCGCGGATCATCGGAAAAGAGTTCGTCGCGACCGGCTCGGGATTCTTCCCTCTCGCCGACGATCTCGATTGGAAGGCGGAGCTCGACAGGTGGGTCGAGCTTGCTCTCAGAATCGGCCTCGACGCGCTCGCGCTAAAAAACTGGGGGGTCGCGTTTCCCGGCGAGCTGGGTCATCAAATGGCCGGCGGCACGCTCAAGACAATCGAGGATATCGAGCGGATTATCGCGCTCGCACCGCCGTTCATCAAACCGACCTTCCGACGGAACGCGGATTATCTCAAGACGCGCTGTCACGAAGAGGGTCTGGCCTGTTTTTTCGAGACGCATTTCGGAATCGGGCCGTGCATCAGCAGTATCGGTTTCGCGGATTTCTGCACCATCGCGTTGGAACGGCCCGAGATCATCCTTCGCTTCTGGGACTTTTTCGCCGCGGGGCTTATTCCGGTTCTCGACCTCTTTCACGAGCTCGAGCCCGATTTTATCCTTATCGGAGACGACATCGCGTACGGGCAGGGGCCTTACCTGAGTCCGGAGCTGATGAGGCGCGTCGTCTTTCCTCATTTTCAGCGGATGGCCGCGCGCATCGAGGCGCCGTGGATGTATCATTCCGACGGGAATCTGCTTCCGGTCATCGAAGATCTGCTTGAGCTTGGAATGAGCGCAATACATCCGATCGAACCGTACGGCACGATGGACATCGTACGGCTCAAGCAGGAGTACGGCGATCGCGTCGTTCTCGCGGGGAACCTCGACATGAATCTCATCGCCTCCGCGACGCCCGAGACGATAGAACGTGAGGTGGCACGACTTTTCCACACCGTGGGAACGGGCGGTGGATGGATTCTGTCGAGCTCGAACAGCATCGATTCGGGGGCCGACCCCGAGAACGTGATCGCGATGGGACGCGCGATCCGGCGGTGCGCCTACCGATGACGTCGCGTGAACGTTTTCTTGCCGCGTTGAACAATCGGACGCCCGACCGTGTCCCCGTAGCGCCCGACATTTCGAACATGGTCCCGTGCCGGCTGACCGGCAAACCGTTCTGGGACGTCTACCTCCACGGAGACCCGCCGCTGTGGCGCGCGCATTTAGACGCAAACAGAAAGTACGGTTTCGACGCGTGGTTCCACCGGGGCCGTCTCGATCTCGAGATTGCGCACACGAACGAGGTCTCGCATCGGATCATCGACCGGACCGACGAGCGGATCGTCCGTGAAACCACGATTCGCAACCGATTGGGGACGCTGACGAGCGAGACGATCTACTTCGTCGCCGACTCGCCGTGGATAGCAACCAAACCGATCAAAGACCCTCCCCGCGACATTCCGGTTTTTATCGAAAGCATGGGGACGATTACGGGGTGCCGGACCGATTCGCTGAAGGAGATGCGACGAGAGATCGGCGACGAGTTCGCGCTCGGCCTCGGGGGCCTGCGCTATCCCGGGTTCCAGTACTGGATCAACCTTTTCGACGGAGGACTCGAACAAATCATCGACGTAAACGCCGAGCGGCCCGACCTTCTCGTGGAGCTCGCGAACGCGGAGCACGAAAGGAACCTGAAAATCGTCGAGTTCTCGCTCGAAAACGATCCGGACTATCTTTTCCTCGGTGCGTCGGGAACGCTCACTCTCGCTTCCCCCGACCTCTTCCGCCGCTACGGACTTGTAACGCTTCAGGAGATTACGCGACGCGCGGCCGAACGTGGAGTGCCGACGCTGCTCCACTCGTGCGGCAGGGCGTGGGAACTCGTCCGGATCTGCGCCGAGGAAACCGAGCTCTCGTGCATCAACCCGCTCGAGCTCCCCCCGATGGGGGATTGCCGGCTCGATGAGGTCAAGCGATCGTTCGGCAATCGCCTCGCGCTCATGGGCAACCTTCACACGACCGACGTCATGCTCACGGGTAGTCGGGACACGGTGATCGACGCGGCTCGCCGCGCGATCGAGGACGCGGGGGAGCGAGGCGGGTTCATTCTCTCAACCGGCGACCAGTGCGGCAGGGACACCCCCGACGAGAACCTCTTCGCGATGGTCGAAGCGGCGGAATCGTACGGCCGCTATTGAGGCGACACGCCCCGGCGCCGATCCACCCGAGCGGTCCGAACCGAATGACGACCGCGTCTACAGCCCTTCGAAGATCCGTTCGAGCTCCTCCGATGACGGCTGCGTTCCATATTCGCATACCTCGAAGACTTCGGCTTGAGCCACGCGTCCGCCGGCTTCCGCCCCGTAGCGACCGACGAGTTGTTTGCGAAACCGCTCGGCGGTGGACGGACGGTAACGGCTTCCGTAGAAAGCCCGCAACCATTCGCGCCGTTCTCGCGGCCGATCGACGGCGGGCGGAGGATCGGGATACCGTTCGATCCAGGGCAGCCACTCGAACATTTGGCTTTCGTGAGCGGCAAGCATTTCGAGCTTCGTTTCGAACACCTCGTCGATGCCGATCGCGACATCGGCGCGTATTTCCCGCGGAAAAGTAAAATGGTCGACCCAGTAGAGAACGATCGGATTGTATTCGAGCGGCGGCGTCTCGGGCGCCACATGCGGCACCATGAGCATATACGCCGAGTCTTGAACCAAAATGCTCGCGTAACGGTGGTCGGGATGGTAGTCGTTGGGACGATTGGTGACGATAACGTCGGGTTTGACGTCGCGGATGAGCCCGATTAACGCCAGCCGGTTCTGCAGGTTCGCTTCGAGGGCGCCGTCGGGAACGCCGAGGTTCCTGCTCTCGGCGCCGATAAGAGCGGCCGCCCGACCGGCCTCCTTCCTGCGTCGTTCGGCGACCGCGTCCGGGTCGAGCAGATGGTGCCCCGACCGTCCGTCGGTCATGCTCAGATAGACGATTCGATCGCCGCGGGCGGCCCACTTCGCCGCCGCCCCGGAACACTGAAACTCGCAGTCGTCCGGGTGCGCGCCGACGCAGAGCATCGTCATCGCACCCGGTTGCAGCTTGCTCTCTCCCATGGAAGTACCACTGTAAACGAAACCGCCCGCCGCGGCAACGACGGAGCCGGCGACGGCCGGCGAAGTCTCCTTGCGCGGCGGGAAATTCTGTGCGACACTTGAGGTGAAACTAACATAATCATCCATAAGGAGGGTCATTATGAGTCTAGCCAGACGACTGGCGTTGACCGCGTTGGTGCTGGTGATCGCCGCCGCTCTCGGCTTCGCTGGCGGTGCGCAGGAAACGTCGTCGACATCGACTACGACCGCGGCCGCTGAATCGACCGCCAAAGAAGCGCCGATGCTCGCGGAGATGGTCGCCGCAGGCACGTTGCCGCCTCTCGCCGAGCGTCTCCCGGACGAGCCGCTCGTGCTCGATGTGGTCGACAGTATCGGCAAGTACGGAGGCACGATGCGCCGGACCTACCTCGGTCCGAGCGACGGTGGTATCACACGGATTATGGCCGACGGGCTGTTCCGCTTCACGACCGACGGCCAGAAGATCGTGCCGAACCTGGCGACCGACTACGACCTGAGCTCCGACGGTCGCGTCTACACGATCTATCTGCGCAAGGGAGTCAAGTGGTCCGACGGCGACCTTTTCGATGCCGACGACATCATGTTCTGGTACAACGACGTCGCGATGAACACCGACCTGAGTCCTTCCCCGCCGAAGCTCATCGTCTCGGGCGGAGAACCGGGCGTGTTCGAAAAGGTCGACCAGTACACCGTCAGGGTCACTTTCAAGGATCCGTACGCGTTCTTCATCCGAACCATCGCGACCCCCGAAGTGTCGACCAACGGCTTCTATCCGTTTTTGCCCGCTCACTATCTCAAGCAGTTTCATCCGAAGTACGCGGGTCAGACGGCGGTCGACAAATTGGTCAAGGACGAAGGAGTCGAAAACTGGATGGCGCTGTTCAACGATAAGGCGAGCACGTTCATCAATCCCGACCGACCGGTTCTCCGGCCCTGGCAAGTAATCAACAGCTCCGACTCGCAACGGCAGATCGCCGTCCGCAATCCCTACTACTGGAAGGTGGACCCGGAGGGCAAGCAGTTGCCGTACATCGACCGTATCGTGTTCGACCTGGTCGAGAACACCGAGATTACGCTGCTCAAAGCGTCCAACGGCGAGCTCGACTTTCAGTTCCGCCACATCAAACTTCAGGACTATACGCTTCTGAAAGAAAACGAACAGCGCGGCGGATATACCGTTCTGACCCACGCCGGCGACCGCGCATCGGACGTCTGTATCTGGCCGAACATGTCGATACAGGACGAGAGAATGGCCAAGCTGACCAACTCGGTCGAGTTCAAGAAGGCGCTCTCGTACGCGATCGACCGTGACGAGATCAACGATCTTCTCTACTTCGGACTGGGTACTCCCCGGGCGATTACCGCGATCCGCTCGGAACCGACTTACATACCCGAGCTCGCGAAGATGTATATCAAGTACGACCCGGACGAAGCGAATCGGATTCTCGACGAACTCGGTTTCGACAAAAGGAACTCGGAGGGCATTCGGCTCTGGCCCGACGGTGAGCCGCTCTTCCTGACGTTCTTTACCGCGACCGCGTGGCCGCAGATGGGACAGGTCGGCGAGTTCCTGGTCGACTACTTCCGCGAGATCGGAATCGACTCACTCTTGAAGAACATGGAGCGTTCGGTTTTCTATCAGATGAGCTACAACAACGAGCTCTCCTGGCCGATTTTCACGTCTCCCGGCACCTCGCTCGGAAACAACTGGTGGATGTTCCCGATGTACCACAACTCCAACGGTTACGGTCAGTGGTACCGCTCCGGCGGAAAAGAAGGCGTCGAGCCTCCGGCGGGAAGCAAGGTGAGAAAAGCGATGGAACTCTACGATGAGGCGATGGCGAGCGAAAGCATGGACACGGTCATCGAAAACATCAAGACGATCCTCACCTACGGCGCCGAAGAGCTGTGGGGGATCGGTATCGTCGGCGAGGTTCCGGCGATCGGCGTGGTCTCGAACAAGCTGAAAAATGTGCCTGTGAACGCGCCTTCCGGCACTCATCTCGGGTCCCCGGGAAACCTGTATCCGGAACAGTTCTACTTCGAAGACTGATCTTTGGCTTTGAGCGTGCGCGCCCAACAAAAGCGCGCGCGCATCGGATCGACACACGACGGCGCCCGGGGCAACCCGGGCGCCGTTTCACGTTCTGCCATACCGACGCTCCCGAATCGAGTTTGACAATGCGACTTTGCCGCTGGTACAATCGTCACTACTCGGCGGTCGCATTTCCGCGCGCGTCGACCCCGCTTGCAACCGACACAGGGAGAGTTAGAGATGCTGTTCTTCATCATTCGGCGAATCTTCCTCATGATCCCGATACTTTTTATCATCTCGATCATTTCGTTCGGGATTATCCAACTTCCCACCGGTGATT
>JAJRYZ010000183.1 GCA_024275515.1 Spirochaetota bacterium | reverse complement strand
GTTAATTCGTTGCCAGTTGCTCTTGACCGGACAGTTCAAATCCAGGGAACAATCCGAATCCGACATGGTGATGCACTCGGTAAGAGCAATTGGCCCGTCCAGCGCCCGGATCACATCGGCCACCGTGATTTTGTCGGCGGCCCGCGCCAGAGAATAGCCGCCCTTGACTCCTCGATGAGACAGAAGCAGATTGTTCCTGGCCAATCCTTTGAGGATCTTACTAACCATGGGGGCCGGAATGCGCGTGTCTTCGGCAAGTCCCCGGGCGTTGAATTTTTGGCCCGGCAGCTCATGCGCGATGTACGACAACAAAACGATTCCATAATCGGCCACTTTGGTTAATCGAATCATATTCCGAATTGTCCTCGGTTAAAGTGGACCAAGTTGGTCCTGTATCTAAAAGTACCTCAAGTGAAGACTCTTTTCAAGGGTTCGTGACCCAAGGCTCCGGGAATCGGTCTTAATGTCTGTCTTCGCAAGAGGTTAGCCCGCATTTCTCACCAATGAAGAGGAGGGGTGAATTTGTTGCGGTGAGTTCGAGAATTCGGAGAGCGAAGCGTACTGGAGGGTAGAAGGAGATACAGGTGGGGTAGAATTCACTCGGAATGGGCGGGAGTTGCCTCCGTGTTGCTGAAAACTTGCCTGGTTTCATAGGGTCTGGGTGGACCGGTAGCGTTGCGAGGTATTCAGATCTTTGGAGGGGAGCGGATCGGACTCGATCAGCAGCGGATCGGTTCGAGTCGCTGCAGGTTGCGATAAACCGCCTCGAAAATCCGCTCATAAGGATAACCGGTCGCCATGGTGATCCAGACCCGCCGGACAGTGACTCGGACCTGTGCTCCAATCTTCAGAATTTTGTTCCGGATGGTGTGGCACTGAGCTTTTTCCATTTCGGTCCCCGCCAAGCCGAACACGCGCAGCGCGTTCATGAAAACATACGCGAGGGAGGAGAACCAAAGCCGGAGTTGGTTGGCTCTCATCACCGAGGTGCTGGTACGATCGGCAAACAGGTATTGCTGCTGTTCCTTGATCCGGTTTTCCATCTCACCGCGGGCACAATACTCTTTTTCGTAAAGCGGTTGAGCCGGGTATCTTTCCGCCGAATAGGAGGTCACCACAAACCGTGGATTGGCGCCTTTTTCCAGGTACTCCGCCTTGCCGATCACCCGGCGTGAACGACTCCAAGTCTTCCGGGTCTGATACTCGAAATCCTTGAACACTCGTGCCGCTCCCTCCGTCTCTTGGAACATCGTTTCGGCCTGCTCCATTTCCGATCGGATCTCTTTCTTCAGGCGGGAATTCTTGGCCAAGCCCAGGATGTAATGGACTTCATTCTCTTCACACCAGGCCATGATCTCTTCACGACAGAACCCGCTGTCGGCTCGAATGGCGATTTCGACTTCGGGCCAAGCCTGACGGATTTGAGGCACGATCCATCGCAACTCGTCCACCGTGCCCTCGGCCGCATCCCCGTTGGCTTGTCGTAATCGCGCACAGAGCAGGAAATCTCCGCAAAAGATGTACAGGGGAAGATAACAGTATTCTTTGTAATAACCATGGAAGAATCGACCTTCCTGTCGACCGTGAACCGGATCGTCGGTCGCGTCCAGATCGAGAACGATCCGGGTCGGGGCTTTCTCGTGCATTTGCAAGAAAAGATCAACGAACAGACGGTCGATCCGATCCGGGTCGGCGACAATCTTCTTGTACCGGCGGTCCTTCTCGCTCGCATCGGGAGCGCTCAGTTCCAGTCGGTTCAGGGTACTCTTCCCAGCCAGCGGCTTTCCCCGATCCTGTTCGCGGAGACGATTCTGGCCGGTGGGATCGACTTTCCCCGCCAGAGTCGCCAACAACGGATCGCGCCGAAGATCATCGTGGTCGTTGAGGTCTTCGTACCCCAGGCAAATTCCATAGACACGCTGTGACACCAACTCCAGCACGCTGTGTTCGGTGAAGCCCGGAGTCCGATCATCGGTGAAACAATCGGCGAACTGACGAAGGATACCGAACCGTTCTTCGATTTTTCCCAAGAGGAGTCCCCCGGCGTCCGAGGTCAGGGTTCCCCCACTGAAATCGGCCTCAACTCGGCGCTTGGCAAGGTGCTTGAAACTGTACTGGATCTGTGTACACTCTGTTTTCATACGTCGTTCCTTTGTGGTATTCGTTAAGCTTTTGATATAACTGGACTTATACCACAAAGGACGGCGTTTTACTACCCCTACCGTGAGAAATCCGGGTTAGAAGGTTTCTTTTGTTCTTCCTTTGCGACGAGTGCCGTAATCCGTTCTCCTGCCTCGAATCCCGTTAACGGTAAAACCTCATCTTGGGATTCCAGGCTCGGGCTCCTTCCTCAAACGGGTCATATCCGTATTTCATACGGGTAAACCGAGCCGCATCGCCGACAACCAGGAATCGGGTCCCCTCGGTTTTCATTTTCCGGAACCGCTCCGGAGGTATCCAATCGTGGAACTCGACGGGAGCGTTCGGGTTTCGCAGAATTCCTCCCGGCTTCACCCACTTTGGACGCAGTGTGGCCAACATGGCCCAGTCGAAACCGATGATAAACGCCGTCCTCTTCTTGGGAGCCGCCATCAGAAGCTGTTGGGCGCGACGCATCCATCGGAAACGTTGAACCGATTCCTCGACCAGCGGACCGCCGGACGGCTTCAACGAGAACCGGACCGGTTGTCCGGGTT
>JAJRYZ010000182.1 GCA_024275515.1 Spirochaetota bacterium | reverse complement strand
CGGGCGACACGCTCACGGCTTTCCTCTACCACGAGGTCCATGCTACGAGCTACGCAAGCGCGGCGGCCGTGGCCGGGCTCTATGATCCGAGCACATTTGACACATGCGCGAACCACACTACCAGTTCCCCCGCGGCGTCGACGTTCTTCGTGGATCCGACAGCCGGCAACTACCATCTTTCGAACGCCACAGAAGCAACCAACACAGGGCTCGATACCGACGCATCGGCGTTTGGCCCGGTTACAGACGATATTGACGGGGACGTCAGAGTGCTCGGTGCCTACGACATAGGCTACGACGAGTATTAGACCCTCACCGCCGGACGGCTCGTCCGGCGCCGTTTTGGCGCAATGCGCAGGGCCGCCTCGATTCGGGGCGGCCCTTTTTGGCGGGAGATGAAAGGGAAGGCAGTGCCCGCTTCCGCGCCTCGGGTGTTGCTTCTCGTATTTGAACCCGGTCGCGGATGGAAAAAATTCCTAATGGCGAGAATCCTGTGGATCGGCCTCCTCTTCCGCCACCGGTAGGGTCGGCGATGAGCGATCGGCGCCACCGATGGGGTTTTCCACAGAATTCTCGACACTAAGAGAAGATTCCCCGCCCGGCCAAGTCATGAGCCGCCGACACAGGGGCTTTACACACGATTCACGCCACGAAGAAAGAGGCGGCAGCACTGCCCGGGCCGAGACGTTCTTGCGGCGTTCGTCGATCCCGGCCGGGCGATGTGTTGCGAGGACGGTGAAGCGGACGGACGTCTCAGTCTCAAGATGAGAAATCCACCCGGAGTGAGCTACTCCGTCTCCTCCTGCGATTCGTTTTTCATCGGGGTGGTGGCGCGCAGGAATCCGGCGAAGAGAAGGATGATGCCGAGAAGCTCTGAAATGTAGAGCGCGCCCGGGATCCCGAGACGACTAAAGGTCCCGCCGAAAGCGGGGAGCAGCGCGCCGACGGCGATGAGGATGTTTCCGAGGGTCCTGTGCAGCAGGATGCGTTTGCGAAAAAAGACGATCGCAGACCAGAGGGCGCCTCCTACCAGCGCGATGGTTCCATACAGGTTGAAGAACGGGGTAAGCAGCCGGACGTTCGCCGTGACGATGGCGTGTCCGGAGAGTTCGCTACCGGTATGTACGCTCGCGGTCATTCGCGCGGGATCGAGCTCGGCCCCGAAAACCCGCACCGCGCCGTAGATCGACGCGACAAGAAGGATCGCCGCAAGCACGTGCGCGACCGATTTGCGCACGAGCAGGTAGACCGTGCCCTGCCCGAGCCATGCCGCAACCAGGATCGCGCCGAAGAGATACCACAGTCGGAACACGAGCGGGCGCCATCCAAGCACCGAGTAGAGACCCTCGCAGAGTCCCCCGATGCCGTACATAATCGTGCCGATTCCCCAGAAAAGAAGGTGAAGACCGTGCTTTCGGGCGAATCGGGTGAAGAGCAGCGCGGCGAATACGAAACTGAGCGCGGAGGAAGTAAAAGGAAGAACGGTATTGAAAAAAGTCACTGGTGGCCTCCCTTGTCGTGAGCGTTTCCTGCGGAATCTATCCCGACACTACCCCCGCGAGCACGAGCGCGATGATTATCAGCGTGCCAAAAACAAGCACGGCAACGACGCCAAGCACGATTGGAAGGAGCCGTTCGTACAGCTCGGGGTAGCGTCGCGTCCCGGATGAGCGGGTCGCACGCAGTTTGAATAGACGACGCATGGTTGCCGTGGATAGTACACAATATCAATTTCGGTGGTCAACAAAGGGCAAGGTTCACCGGGCGCATCTCGATAGGGCGGACCGGATCGAGAAGCGTCGTTCTGAGAAGGGGCGCCATTGACTCGCCGGCGCCGCTTTGGTACTCAGTAGCGGGGGGTGTAGCGGCGAAGTGACCGGCGAAAGCCCCGACGACTCGAAGCGGACGGCGATTCCTTCCGTGATTGCACTGCTCTTTCCGAGCCGGGAACCTCGGATAGACGGTTCGCGGCGGCGGACCGCGCACGCAATTTCCCTATGAGCCGGGCATGACGGAACAGCGGGTAGAACACGGATGGAAGCATCACGCGTCGCGCCTGGCACGCATGAATAGACCCGATATGACGCTTTTCGATCTCGTGATTGTAGACGACGAACCCGCAATCCTCGACGGTCTGGAGAAGACTTTCGATTGGCGGAGCCTCGGCTTTCGTATCGTTGGAACCGCGCGAAACGGAGAAGCCGCGTTGTCCCTCGTGCAGGAAATGAAGCCCGACGTCGTCATAACCGACATCAGAATGAAAAAGATGGACGGTCTCACTCTCATCGATCAGTGCCGTCGATATGATCCCGAGATTCTGTTCGTAATCCTCAGCGCGCATGATGATTTTTCATATGCACAGCAGGCTTGTTCCTTGGGCGTTTCTTCATATCTGTTGAAACCTGTCGAAGAGTCGCAACTGGCACAGGTGATGAGCGAGATCTACGGGAAATGCCGAAAGGCACGAACCTTGGCACACAAGAACGCGGGCGATCGGCTTTTCGTAGCGGAACATAAGCGCGAAATCGAGGAAGCGCTGCTCAAAGATTATCTCACCGGCGTGTACGGAGAATCGGAGTTGCTTCTCGCACGGCTGCGACGGATCGAGTCGGACTTGGCGGATTCGCAGGATTTCGCCGTGTTGTGCATAGACACCGGGGCGGCGGATCTCATTCTCGACGGAACCGAGGTGGATCGGCGCGCGATAGTGCGGTTCTGCAGGGAACAACTCGGCAAGACCTATCCCGTGTGGTCTTTTGAAATCGCCGCCGACAGGACGATTGTAATTGTTCAGGATTCGAAGACGACAGTTTCGGGAGATGCGGTCGTTCGCATCTTCGTCGAAAAGATTACCCGGAAGGTCGCCGAAAACAACGGTCTGCGAATCGTCGTCACCTTCGGTCGATTCCACGCCGGCTTTGCCGGATTGAGGCGCTCGTTCGAAACCGCCGTCGGATGCTTCGATTATGAAACGTCAGAGGCGAATGACCGGAGCGAGACGCGCGGCACGAGGTTTCCTCTTCCCACACCGGCCCTTCGGTATCCCCGTGGTGAAGCGTTGCATGTCATCCGCGGCCTCAGGCTGAACCGTCCCGCCGCCGTCGCGCAGCATCTTCGGGCGTTCGACGAGGCCGTCGGTGAACCGGACCGTTCAGCGCGGGCGTTGTGTTTTCAACGGCTGGCAAACGAGATCGGTCACTTTCTCATCGGCACCACCGGTATGGACGAAAGTCAGAAAAAGAAGCTGATCCGCTATTCGGAGTATGTTTTCAGGCTGGATAACCAAGAGATGGTATCCGTACTGGAAAGGATACTGATGAAAATAATCGAGCTTCGCAAGGATGTGCTGTTCGGTCAAACCGGCGGCCGCTACGACGAGAGAGTGGCAATCATTCTTCTTTTCATCGACGAACACATCGACGACGAAAACCTCTCCGTCCGCGAGGCCGCGGTTCGTATTCATCTGGACGCCGCGTATTTCGGAAGACTGTTCAAGAAAGTTGTAGGGATGTCTTTTCACGACTACGTGCGCCGAAGGCGGATGGAGACGGTATCGGAGTTGCTCATTTCCACCGACCTGAGTGTACAGGAGATCGCGGGCCGAGTCGGCATTCCGGACTCATCATACCTGAGCACGTTGTTCAAAAAAGACACCGGGTTGAGCCCGAGCGACTACAGGAATCCGGACAGGTGATGCGACCCATTTTCAGGACCAGACAGAAACTGCTCGCAATAACCCTCCCCCTTGTTCTCTTTCCCTTGATTCTTATCTTGATCCTCAACAGTCTGATCACCGGATCGCTCATCAAGAGCTTCATTCTGGAAAGGCTCGACAATTCAAACAGACAGATAAACGACAATTTCGATCTCCTCACCGACCAAATGGAAGAAATAATGCGGGGGATTATCATCAACAACGATGTCCAGCGGTTCCTTATTCAGCGCGACATTTCGCACGGAACGATCAACGAAATCAACAGCTTCCTGAAGCTGTACAACTTCGGCCACATTCGGGAGATCGTCTTGGGCGACAACCAGGGAAACATCGTCCAGACCAATGAGCAATCGGCGGTAACGTATCGGGCTATTCTGACAAGTCACATACAATCGGAAATAACGGATACGTACGCAAAGCAGGTCTGGACTTTTCACGATGATGACATTTCGGGCAACGCAGGTCGCTTTCTCTTCATTTCCAGATATCTGAGGCACCTGGATCTGAACGTCGATCCGGGAATACTCATATTCAAGATCAGTCCCGCGGTTCTCGATGAAGTTTTCGACCGACGGCTCATGGTTGAAGGAGCGGATTATCTCCTGTTCGACCAACATGATCAGCTCGTCTTTCACAGCACCCGCCCCGAATTGGTCGGCGCGCCCATCGACAGGGTGTTGGCGGACTACGATGCGTTGCGCGATTTGCTGCGTCTTCAAAACGCCGGCGCCAAGCTCGGCCGGAACATCATTTCGTTCCATCTTAACCGCAGGACCGGATGGAAAATCTTCGGCATTATCCCTTACCGGATCGCGATGAAGCAGTTGCGCCGGATGCAGTCCATCATCTATCTGATCATGCTGTTCGCGGCTGCCGTCACCATGGCCGTCGAGTATGCCACCACGTCTATGTTCACCAAGCCGATCCAGGAACTGGAACGAGCTATGCACTCTTTTCGTGACGGTGGGTTCGACACGAGAGTTTCGGTGAGAAGTGAGGACGAAATCGGAGAAATGGGAAAGAGTTTTAACCTGATGGCGGACGAAATAAGCGCCTTGTTGAAAACAATCCAACAAGATCAGGAGGCGCTCACGGCGGCGGAGCTTGAAAGCCTCGCATATCAGATCAATCCCCATTTCATATACAACACTCTGGACAACGTACATATGCTTTCGCGCTCGACCGGTGATGAAAGGATCGGCCGCCTGATCATCTCATTGACAAAATTCCTCCGCATAAGCCTCAGTAAGGGGCACAACACGATCAGCATTTCCGAGGAGTTCGAGCACGTTACCAACTACCTCAACATTCAGAGAATCCGTTTCGGCGAAACGTTCGACTTTACGGTGGCGTTGGAGCCTGCGATAGCGGAATTGCAAATCGTCAAGTTCATCCTGCAGCCGTTGACTGAAAACTGCATCAACCACGGATTTCGAGACATCGAATCCGGCGGACGTATCGCCGTAACAGGCGCCGGATCTCGGAAGGAAGTGGTAATAGCCGTCGAAGACAACGGGGCCGGTATGGATCCGAAAACGTGCCGTAGACTCAACAGTCTTCCGTCGCTGTCCACGGAAGAGATGCGGCAAGCTTTTCCAGAGAGTCGGGGAGGCTACGGCATCGGCAACGTCATAGCCAGACTCAATATCTGCTACGGGAAGGACTATCGAATCGAGTTTTTCTCCGACGATTCCACAGGAACCCGATGTGTGTTGCGTTTTTGGAATCTGCCCGCTTCAGCATCGAAATGACTAGAGATTACAGAAAGTGGTGCAGTTAACAAATGCGCGCGTCGCAACTCCCGGGATATCATGAAAACAATTCAAATATCTTGGAGGAGATTGAGATCATGACTACAAGCAAAAGGGCTCTTGCGGTACTTGTTTTCTTGTTCAGCACCGCACCGTTTCTCTTGGCCGGCGGCGGCGCCGAGGCGTCGACTGATGAAGGACCGGTGGAAATACCGATTCTTTTGAGAAATGCCGGAAACGATTCGGCAACACGGATAAACCAACTGAATGTGGACGGCTTTAACAAGGAGTTCGACGGAAGATATAAACTCGTCGTCGAATGGATGCCCGGCTTGGCGGAAGATATTCGCGCAAAGTTGAAAATGCTCAATTCCGCCAACGATCTTCCGGCCCTGGTGACGGATCTCGCGGCCGAGCCGGCCTTCGGCGATCTGCTTATCGCCAACGATCGCTTAATGGATCTCAAACCATACTTCGATGCCAGTCCGGAATGGCAGAGCGTTTGCATTCCCGAAAGCATCACTTACAACACCAGGGACGGGAAAATGTATACCGCCCCTTCCACGTCGGCGGCATTTATCGGGATGTTCTATAACAAGGAGCTTTTTCAGAAAGCGGGAATCGAAGAGTTTCCGAAGACGTGGGATGAGTTCTGGGCCGTCGCCGACAAACTTGAAGCCGCCGGCATCACGCCGATTTCGCTTCACACAACCGAGACCGGTTGGTGTCCAATGCTCGTGGCGACCTCTTCATTGGCGTGGAGCGATGAGGGGCGGGCGTTCATGGAGCAACAGTATCCGACCAACTACGATGTGCCGGTTTTCGTGGACGCAATGAGAATACTCCGCAGACTATTCGACTATACAACGCCGGATGCGGTCGGCGGCAACTACGCGCTGGCGTCGAACAATTTCCTGAGCGGGAGAACGGCGATGATCCCGAACGGGCCATGGATGATTCCGAGTCTGAGCGATACACAGTTTTCGCCGGAAGGTTTCGAAGAAAAAGTCGGATATGGTCATTTCCCGGACGGCGTGATGCTCTCCTGGCTCGGCCTCTCCTATGGACTTGCGGTCTCTATGGATCATCCTCTCGAAGTGCGGGAAGGCGTGGTCGAATACATCAAGTACCTTGCTCGCCCGGAAAACATCCGAAGACGCGGCGTTATCATGGGAGACATCTCGCCCAAGGTGGCGCTCACCGAAGAAGATCTGGCTCAGATGAGCCCGGCAATGCAGGAATACGCCAAGGCGGTCACAAGTCTGAAAAAGACTCTCATCGTTTATCAAACCAGGTGGGATCCGATCACTCAGAACGAAGTGATTCCCGCCGAGCTGCCAAGCTTTGTCACCGACAAGATCACCGTTGAAGAGCTTGTAAAAAAGATGTCCGACGCGGGCAAGAAATACGAAAGAGAAAGCAATTGATGTCGCGATGATGGAACCATGGGCGGAGGGGCGAAGCGCCTTCCGTCCGGCCATCTTCGTTCACTTGCGGTTTGCGCGGAGAGACCGGGTATGAAAGCCAAAACAACGAAAACACTGTGGGCGGTTGTCTTTCTCCTGCCCGCCTTTGCGATCTTCTGTCTGTTGTATTTGACGCCGCTGATCACGGCCGCAGTGAGCAGTTTTTCCCGTTGGAACGGTTTCAACCCGATGGAGTTCAACGGTTTTTACAACTACGCACAGATATTCGCGGATCCTGATTTTCACAATGCCCTTCTCAACACCCTGCAATGGGCCTTGTGGGCCGCCCTCGTCCACGTTCCCTTCGGCGTGTTGGTGGCGCTGATTCTTTCCCGCAAACCCAAGGGGTGGCGCTTTGTACGGGCGAGTTTCATGATACCCAACATCATTTCGCGCGCGGCCTTGGCCATACTTTTTATATTTATTTTCAAACCCGAGGTAGGGATTCTCAATTCGTTGATCAGGGCCGTGGGATTCAGGGATTTCTCAATCAACTGGCTCTACGACCCGCGCACGGCGTTTCTGAGCATCACGAACATCTGGCTGTGGTATGCCGCGGTCATCACTCTCATTACGATGGCCGAGCTCACCGCGATCTCTCCTTCGATACATGAGTCGGCGATCATAGACGGTGCGTCCGATTTTCAAATCGATTGGTATATCAATATTCCTCTACTTCGTCGTATAATCGGCACCGGCGTTATCATCGCCGTAACTTCGGTCTTCAAGATGTTCGACGTCATCTATATGACCACCAATGGAGGACCCGGCAACAAGACCGTAAACATCGCCGTCATGATGGTGCGGAGCATTGTTCACACGAACCGGTATGGATACGCCAACGCACTCGGCATCATATTGCTTCTCATGGGTGTGGGCGTCATGCTCATTTCGACCAGGTTGTTTCGCATGGCCAAAGCCAACGACGCGTAAAGAGTAGGCGGCATGGTAGTTCAAGCGCGTCGTGGTCGTACGCCGGGCGCCGTGATCAGGGGGATTCTACGTTATTCGGTTATGCTTTTCATCGTCGTGATCTGCATTTTTCCTTTGATGTGGGTGTTGTTATCATCTTTCAAAACAAATATAGAAATTATGGATTCCGCCTTTTCGATTCCCAAGAGGCCGTCGTTGATCGGGTACAAAATCGCCATGGAAACCGCGGCCTTGCACCTGAGGTTTTTTACGTCTCTCATCGTGGCCTCGAGCGCCACCCTTGCCGCGATATGTATCTACAGCATGGCGGGATATGTGCTGGCAAGGGTCAGTTTTCCGTTCAAGAGCGCCATCTTCGCTCTTCTGATCTCTTCTCTTCTGATACCGACAAACGCGATGATCCAGCCCATCTACACGGTTATTAAGACGCTGGGACTCTACGATACGAAGCTCGCACTCATCCTGGTATACACCGGCTTCGCAATGCCTATCTGCATCTACCTCCTCCGCAGCTATTTCCTCAGCATCCCGGACGAGCTCGAGGAGGCCGCGTATATCGAAGGAGCGAGTTTCTTCAGAACCTTCCAGTCGATTATTCTGCCCGTAGCGAAACCGGTGTTGGCGAGCGCCTCGGTTCTCACGTTCATCGCTTCATGGAACGAGTTGTTGTATGCCCTGCTCCTCACCGCGAGCGAACGGAACAGGACGCTGCCGCTGACCATGAAGTACTTCACCCAGATGTTCACGTTCAATTACACGCCGATGTTTGCCGCGCTCGTGATCAGCATCCTTCCGACCATCGTGATCTATATTTTTATGCAGGAGCAGATTATGGAAAGCGTTGTCGCCGGCTCGATAAAGGGATGATTCGGCGATGAAGAACAGCAGGGAAAATGTCGTCGCGGCCGTCGAGTTCGGTACGCCCGATCGCTTGCCGCTGGTATTCGAGGCGTTCGGAGTTTCGGACGTCCAAAGCGTCGGATGGAATCAGATCGGCACCGGTGATCATGAGAGAACGTTGACTTTTGACGAATGGAATTGCGGTTGGTCCAGAAGCAACGTGAAGAACATGGGGCAGGTCACGATTCATCCACTCGATGACTGGTCGAAACTGGCCGGTTACCGGTGGCCGGACCCGGACAACTCCGCCTTCTACGAAGGGATGGAAAAGCGGTTTGAAGGAGGCGAAGACAAGTATCTCATGACCGGGATTTTCATGGTCTTTTTCGAAAGATTGCACAGCCTCCGTGGTTTTCAGAACCTTCTCACCGATTTGTATGTTGAGCAGGAGAAAATCGCCGCTTTGGCCGATCGCGTGACCGAAATCCAGATAGCATTCATCGAGAACATTTCCTGCCGATTCCCCGGGATGATCCAGGGAATCGGCTTCACCGACGATTGGGGAACCGAACAGGACGTTTTCATCAGCCCGGAGCTGTGGAACGATTTCGTCCGTCCCCGGTATGAGAGGATTTTCAACGCGTGTAAGGAGGCCGGTTGGCACGTATGGCTCCATTCCTGCGGCAAGATCAACAAGATTATCGGCGACCTGATCGACGCGGGAGCGGACGTGCTTAACCTGCAACAGCCGACCCTGCTCGGCATCGAAGAGGTCGGCCGGGACTTTGCCGGGAAAGTGTGTTTTCAATCTCTCTGCGATATTCAGAGAACCCTTCCATTCAAGGACGCAGACGCCATACGAACCGAGGCCCGCGAACTCATTCGACACTGGGGATGCGACGAAGGCGGTTTCATCTTGGGCGACTATGGTGACGGCGAGGCGATCGATGTCCCCATCGAGAAAAAAAGGATCATGTATGAGGCCTTTCTCGAAGCCGACCGCTGGTGCGCGGCAGAGTGAGCGATGCCGATATGCCGTATCGAGAATCACCCGGCAGCAGCACCTGAACAAGAGGTTCTCGTGGCGATTCGGCGGTTCTTCCGGCGACGTCGTTCTCGGCGTTACATTTCGAATTCCTGGTCTTATGTGCAAAGCGCCATACTGCGAACTGCCCGAGGGCGCCAAAAAAATGTTGCGATGCGCCCAAAGTCCGTCTATAATACTCAGGAATCCCTAGTGTTCCGAATTCTGTGGATTCACGACCTTTGCCGCTACGGGTGGCCCTCTCGACCACGGGACCACGCTCCCGGTGGGGTTTTCCACAGGATTCGGGTCACTAAGTACGGATGCCGAGTCTCGAAGTGAGGATCCGGCAAAGGAAATCTCAATCACAGGAGCGGAGTGGATGAAACGGATCGTATGCGTTGCGTTAGTCGGAGTGGTATTCGGTCTCGGAGCGTTCGCCGACGGCGATCGGGATTCTTCGATGGCGCCGTTGCCCAAGAACGATAGGTGTCTATCGTGCCATGCCTCGGTCATGCCCGGCGTTTCAACCTCCTGGCGGCAGAGTGAGCACGCCTTTTCCGGCGTCTCCTGCGCCGACTGCCACATCGCGCGTCCTGGCGATCCGTCGGGTCGCGACCACATGGGGTTCAAAGTGACTTCGGTTCCTTCACCTGCCTACTGCGCGACGTGTCACGAAGCGGAAGTGGCGCAGAACAGTCGCTCGAAGCACGCGTGGGCGGCATTTTTCGGCAACCTGAAACCGTACTACACCGAGGCCCGGTCGCGCGGGCTCGATCCCCTCGCGCAATCGACGGCGAAACAGCTTGACCCGGAGCGGATGGGGAAGCAGGCGGTCACGCCGCTGTTCCCCGACAGCGGGATACTCGCGGCCACGGGGATTATTTCGCGTCCGGACTACTCGCACAACAACGTAACGTTGGGCTGCGCGCAGTGTCACGGGACTTTTGTTATCGTTGAAGACGACGGTGAGCTTTCCGGCTGGCCCAACACCGGTATCGGAAGGGTCAATCCCGACGGTTCGACCGGCTCCTGCTCGTCGTGTCACACACGACACACTTTCAGTGTCGCTGAGGCGCGCAAGCCGTACACGTGCGGGCAATGTCACCTGGGCCCCGATCATCCGCAGATCGAGGTATATGAAGAGTCGAAACACGGGAATATCTACGACGCGCGAGGCGAATCGTGGAATTGGGAAGCCGACGAGTGGGGACCCGACGACATCGACGCCCCGACATGCGCAACCTGTCATATGAGCGGCTTCGGAGGTGTCGTGCAAGCGACCCACGACGTCGGCGAGCGGTTGTATTGGGAGTTGCAGCCGAAGGTTTCGGTTCCGCAGTGGAAGAACGCCGATCAGGTCGACGACCTCGTGTTCGACAGGGTTTCCGATCCCGTCGCGGCCGCGGAGGGACGGAGACGGATGAAAGCGGTCTGCGGTCAATGCCACTCGACGCCATGGGTCGACGGCTACTTTACCGAGTTCGACGCGGTCGTCAACGACTACAACATCGTCTGGAAGTACGTCGACGCGCTTCTTACCGATGCATACGCCGACGGGCTCGCCGACAAGGAGAACCCGATCGACGAGATGCCCGAGATATATCACTACCTTATCTGGCATCACTCGGGACGCAGGTGGAGAATGGGCGCCGCGATGATGGGGCCCGATTGGACGAATTGGAACGGCGCGATCGATACGATCATGTATTATCTGGGCCTGATGAAGAGCGATCTCGATTTGAGGGCCCGCATTCAGCGGCTCGAGAGGGACGCGGATAAGCGGTAGACGATCACAGAGATAGGCGGGCGGCCGTCGTTACGTTGTTCTTGGTGGCGAGGATCTTGCACCCTTGCGCGATCACATGGTCCTTGTAAGCGTCTCTGTGATACGGTGTGCGCATGAAGCTCAATCTCCGATGGCCGTTTCCGCAGTTGCGGCGCGAACACACCGAGCATATGGCGATACGCAGCCATGTGTTGATTATCATCACCACCTTGGCGCCGCTCTCTCTTTTTTTTGCGTTGTCGTATTCGCAGCTGTCAAGAGTGGTTCTTGACGGCGCGACAACTTTAGCCGAGACGCTTCGGGATGCGCGAGCCGAGCGCATAGCGGTGTCGGTGCGCAATGCTTTTCGCGCCGCGGAATCGGCGGCCGAATACGCTCTCGACGCCGGTACTCTCACCGGATACAACGCTCCCGACACGGTCAAGCCGCTCGCGGAGCTTATCGAACGTGAGCAATCGCTTGAACGCGTAACACTGTACAATTCCTTCTACGAACCGTTGGCCGCCGTAGCGCGCGACGGCGAGCTGTCCGAAGTGGACTTGTACGAAGCCGTTCGGCTTCGGATACAGTCCGTCGAGTTCGACGCCGACCCGATTATTACGGAGATGGATATCGGGGACGCGACATCGCGACTTGTGATGTTTTCCCGGATTTCCAACGGCGCCGGAGTGCGCGGCTACGTAAGCGCCGTCTATGAGTATCGCGAGCTCGCACGGTTGGCCGCGGCGCCGGACCGAGTTCGGGTGACCGTGTACAACGGCCGGTATCAGCGCATCGCCGATTCGTCCGAGATAACCGAGTGGAAGATCGTAATCGATCCATTGACCGAGCGGATGCTTGACGGCTTCACCGAAACGCTTCGAATCGACTCGGAGGTGCACGCGTTCGGCTTCATCGATTTGGAGACGACCGAATTGTTTATCGACGTTGCGACGCCGCTTTCGATCGGCGCGGCGCGGCTCGGTTCGTTTGTCGTCACTTTCGTATTCTTCCTGCTCGGCGCTTCCCTGTGGGCGGTCGTCGTCGCCTGGGCGCACGTTCGATCGATCGTGCGTTACGGGGAGAGGATTCTCATTAGAAACCGATACACGAACGATATGCGTTTTTTCCGTCGGTTCCGCTCGAATATCGAGTCGATCCGAAAACGGATCGCGGAGGTTGCCGAGTTGCAGGCCGAGCTCGAATATCTTGACGACGATATCTCGGTGATCATGGACGCATCGCCGCCGGGAGACTCGGACGATGAGAAGTAACCCGGTCGCGGGGCTGCATCGTTTCCTGGGTCGTCATCGCTACGACGTATTCGCGTTGCTTTTTGTCACGCTGATCGTGCTCTGGTACTTTTTTCCTCTGTTGGCTCGCGCGGACATCGTGTTCGCCGATCCCGAAATCCCGTCGGATACGCGGCGCTATCTCGGCGACATCGGCGGACTTTGGAACTCGAAGCTCAATATCGATATCGTCGAGCGGACGCCGAAGATCCTGTTTGCGCTTTTCCCGTGGCTCTCCAGCGCGCTCTTCGGCTTCTCCGGAGTCGCAATGGTCACGACGATGGTCCTGCTGGTAGTCGGCGTCGGCGCGGTATCGGCATACGTTCTGACCAGGCACATCTTCCTCCGTTATTCGGCAAAAGATCTCACCTTCTACCAGGCAATCGCGCTCGCGTCGGGGGCGTTGCTTTACGTGCTCAACCCGTGGTTTGTTCAGAGGATCGATCAACCGTACCGCCTCTGGGGATACTCTCTCATCCCGCTTGTGCTTCTTCTGCTGTTGCGGCTCTTCGATCCGGGCGTCGTGTCCGGGCGGCCGCGTCGATTTCCCTTTATGGCGGCAGGCGAGTTTCGTCGGTCGGTCGTCGACGCGACCGGTCTCGCGCTTACGCTCTCGGCGACGGCCGCATCGATGGAGTATTTCATCGCCGGGGTCTTTTTCGCCGGCGTTCTCCCCGTGCTTCTCTTGGCAGGACGGTTGTTTCGCCGGCGTCGAGCCCTCGTCGCCGATCAGGGGCGTTTTGCGATCGCCGGCGCCTTTGCGGTAAAGGCCGCCCTCGTCGCGCTTCTGTTTACCATGTTCTCCTACTTCTGGCTGGCGCCGTACCTCGGCGAGGCGCTCTCCGGACGGGTTGCTTCCGGCGCAGCGGAGAAGGTAGATCTTCTCACTTCCCGAAGCAGACGCACTGGCGCGCCGCTTGTTCTGCTCCTATTCGCTCGCCCGCAGCGGACGATCGGTGCTGCCGCGCCGGACGGGGGATTCTATGTCGGAGGGGCGGCTTTGCTGCTGATAATTGCGTTCGGCGTGACGCTTCATCTCAGGAAGGCGCCGGTGCTCGTACTCATCGCCGTAGTCGGCGCCGCGGTTTTCGTGGCGGGGCTCGGGACGAGTTTACGCTCTTTCGCACCCGGGCATGTGGCATTGACAAAAAATGTGCGACTCTTCCGGCGTCTTTTCTCCGAACCCGATCTGATGCTGGGACTTCTCGCGCTCGCGTATTCCGTTTTCCTCGCTTGTGGAATGTACTCTCTCCTGAAATCCGGGCCGAGCGTCCCGGCGACGCTTTCGCGATCGATCGTGTTCAGTGCGGTGCTCGTTGCTCTCTTGTTCTACAACCGACCTCTCCGCCGGGCTTACGTGGAGGAGGTCTCATCCGCGGCGGAGGCGCCCGGCGAGCCGCGCGGTACGGCGTCGCCCGCCGTTTCAGACGTCGAAGAGAGTCGACGCGTCGTTTATCTGCCGCGCGCGTCGGGTCCTGTTAACCGGCGCGGCAACGTCGGATACTATCTCAACCACGTTCAGTACCTGCTTGACAACGGTCTAACCGACGCGCTTCCGTTGCTCCTCTCTTCTTTACAGGTCGACACGCTCGCCTATGTCGGCGGATTCCCCGGGTCGGAGGGCAGGCAGGCCTTCGATCTGGCCATGCTGCAGATTCAGCGGAACATGAGGATCATGACGCGTAACGGACGCGTGACGACGTACGACCTCCATTCGGCTACCGGCGAAGCGTACGCGGTCCCCGTCGCGATACACAGCCCGGCGGGACTATCGACGCGTTCGGCGCTGGGAACACTCACAGGCGCCGACGGAACGAGTGTTTCCTACCTCTACTCGCATATGGCGCCGGGAAACACGATCCGCGAGGTGCGATCGGGAGACTTGATCGAAGGTTATTCGTTCGATGAATTGTGGCTGAGCAACCTCGATGAGAGGTTCTATGTGCCCGCAGCGGAGGGCGTCGTGGGGGGGGATCCCTATGTCGGTTGGGCGCGGAGCTCGGTCGACGATCCCGGATGGACGGCGTACCTCGATGCGATCGGAATCGACCGTTTCCCTTTTGATTTCGATCTGGGCGTTGGCCTCGCGGTGACTTTTGCGCCGAGCCGTCTCGCGGTCGCTCCCTACGCGCAAGACGACCTTCGGGGGACGACGGTCATGAATCTTGACGCGATGCAGCGGCTCGGCCTTTTTTTCGGCGCAAACGACCGTGAGCGATACACGGTGGAGTGCACTCCGCGCCCCGACTTCGCGAACTTCGACAAGGTCGTTTCATCGCCGTTTGTTGCACCGGCCGGGAGAGCCGTCCGTGTCGGCGAGTCGGGGATGATTGAGATCGCCCCGTCGACGCCTTTGCGGCTTCGACTCGACGCTTCCGGCGAGGAGGCATCTCAGATGCAGCTTCGGCTGCGGTTCTATGACGAAACGCGCGCGGAGCTCGGCGCCTGCTATCTGTTCGGACCCGAGGCGGAAGCGCGACGGGACCGGGTCCGATTTTTCGCCGATTTCTTGTCGCCGCCGACGGCGAAGTTTCTACGAATCGAGCTGCGTGCACCTCGCATCCCCGAGAACGGAGTAAGATGGCGGGTGCACGGTCTCGAGATCCTCGATCTTGGCGCCTATCGCGCGGAAAACACCTTCGCGCTCAACTATCGAACCGAAAATGCGGGTACGTATGCGCTCTATGCCCGGGTCTTCGTTTCACCTCGGGGAGGCGTTCTCGAGGTCTCGGCGCTCGGGACACGTTTCAAACTAGATACGCGCACGGTCAGCCGAACCGGTTTTGTCTGGATGAAACTCGATTCGGTGTTTTTCCCGGAGGGAGTTGCAGAGATCGGCGTACGCAACATCGAGGGGTTCAACGCCGTCAACGTTTTTGCCGTGATACCGGAGAGCGAGGCGGCCGAGTCGCGTTTCCCGATTCGACGGGCTCTCCAGAAGGGGAGGATCTATTTCTCGCTCGAAGCCGAGCAGGCGTTCGAGTACTCGGGGAACGTACAGACCTCCCGCAGATATCCTGAGTTGTCGCTTGGTCGCGGGATCGCTTCGGACGACGGAGTCCTGACGCGGGACATCGACATTCTCAAAAGCGGGAGCTACCGGGTCATTCTGCGCGCTTCCGGGCACAAGAACCGCAGTTCGATTACCACGACACTGACTAACCTGGACTCCGGCGAGGTGATCTCCCGAAAGGTTTCGATTAACGCGACCCTCCCCTCGATCCCTTCACGCGCCATGGTCGAGACCGCCCGGATCGATTCGAGCGACTACCCGTTGGCGGTCGCGCGCCACGACGGAGCGCTGCCGGACCTGCAGTTCCTCATGCTCGATGCGGTGGATTTGCGCGCCGGCCGGTACCGGATCCAGATACGTTTGAACAGCTCGGTCTCGAACCTCGCGAGCATATACGGCTTGAGAAAGTTCGACCCTGCCTCCGTGCGCATGCCGGTCTTTCGCGCCGATACACCGGACCTTCCGTGCACCTCGTGCGGAGCGATCGACCAGTCGATGATGCGGCACAGCTTCTCCGGCGGGAAGATTACTATGAGCTTCGATCCGGGCTGTTCGTGCGAATGGTACGTTTACTCCACCGGCCGAATCGGTGTCGCCGCAGCCGACGAGTACCTGATTCGTTTCGATGCGCGGTCGGAGCTGCTCCAGGGGAGGCACACGAAAGTGCTTTTTCTCGATGAGTCGAATCGCGTCGTCGCGACCGAACTGCTCGCCGGGCCGCCCGAGTCGTCGTTCGAGACGTGGAGTCACTACGAGCACATCGTGCGTGTGCCGAAAAACGCAAATCAGATGCTGTTTCAAATATGGGGAAGGGCGGATCGGACCAGACGGGCGATCTTCGAGATGCGCAACCTGAGCGTTTTGCCGTACAAGGAACTGCCGATGCTCGACGTGGTGTATTTCATCGAGTCGGACGCGGTCCCGATCCTCGCCGGCGCGATCGGTTCGGCTACGATGCTCGAAGTTGCCCGATCGAGAGACAATCTGAAAAGGACGGTCGACGTCCGACCGAGCCACGATCCGAGAACTCTCGTCGGTCTCGACGTGACTGCGAATCCATTGTGGAGTGTCGAACGCGAGGAGGGCGAAGGAACGCTCTCGATCGCGCTCGACGGCGTGGGGGCGGGAGTCTTCACCGTCGGAGACCGGGTCGAACTCCGCCTGCGTTACCGAAGCCACTTCTACGCGGGAATCGTTCTTTTCGTGCTTGCGTTTCCTCTTGCTTACGTGCTCCTCGCCGTGGTCTCGGGGAGCGGGCGCCCGTTCCCGCCGCGTCGGAGACGGTTGAGGTCACGGTAGATCGAGAAGCCCGACGCTCCGGAGGAGTACTCTGTACGCGTCGAAATCGCTGTCGTCGGCGCGGAGAAACCGAGTCCACCCGTACGCGCGCGTAAAAGGTTTCATCGCATCTTCGGACATCTCTTCAAGCGACGCAACAACGGCCTTTCGGATCGCCTCATCAACGCTCGGATGGAAGTGTACACCGTCCGCGCCGATCGACTCGATCAGAACAAGCGACGTTACCCGCCGCTTCAGGTCGGGCCTCGATTCCGCGTATCGGTCCAGGGCGTCGATCCGTGCAACGCCGAGGTCCGCCCGCCCTTCATAGATCGCGTTGAGTACCTCTTGCTCGGAGGCTACGTCGAGAACCGCAATATCGGCGGCCGGGTCGATGCCGGCGGCGGCCATCATTATTTGGGGGGCGAGCCAGTCGACGGAGGAGTAAGGATCGTGCCGTGCGTAGGTGAGGCCCACGATCGAACCCGGACCCGCAATCTCAAGCTCGGCCCTCGCAACGATCTCCGCGTCGAACGTCCGAGGTTCCTGCTCGGCAATCAGACCCGCTTCCGCCGTTCCCCGCTGGGAGGCGACGACATAGGTAAGCGAAGGCAGTGCGGCCATGTGAACGGCGCCGCGGTCCAGGCGCTCGATTATCTCCGCGTACGTATCGAAGAGTTGCACGGTCATGGTGTAGCCGGCGGAGAGTTCCACGGGAACTATCGCTTGACGAACGTCCTCGGCGAAGCCGGGGTAATCGGGCGGGGCGACGAAGGCCCACACGATGGGACGCTCCTCGGACCCGAGCGCCTCTTCGCCGGCGCCTCCGGCGCTGACGGAAAACGCGACAAGGGCGAACAGCAGCGTTGTGATGATCGGCCGGTTCATAGTGACGGAAACCACTTAATGACCCGAATCCTGTGGATTGCCCCGCATACGTGGCGGGCGCGCGGCGGTCTCTTCATCAACCCTTTACCGACCCGATCATCGCTCCTTTGACGAAATACTTCTGTAGAAGAGGGTAGAGCAGCAGAATCGGCATCGTTGCTACGACGGTGGTCGCAAACTTGATCGTGTCCGCGATCCTCTCATGGTCGCCCATCGCCCCGGCGAACTCTCCGCCCATCATCGTTTCGGCGGAGTTGGCGATAAGGATCTCCCTCAGTATCAGAGAAATCGGAAACATGATGCGATCGCGAATGAAGATCATAACGTAAAAATAGCCGTTCCATCTGCCGACCCCGTAAAACAGCACCATCGTCGCGACTACGGGTTTGGCCACCGGGAGAATAATCCGAAAAAGAACGGTGAAATCGTTCGCGCCGTCCATTTTCGCGCTCTCCTCCAGGCTGTCGGGGATCGACATGAAGTAGGTGCGCATGATGATCATATTGTAGGTGCTGATGGCGAAGGAGAGAATGACCGACCAGTAGGTGTCGAGAAGCCCGAGAGAACGTACGGTGAGGTAGAAGGGAACGAGACCGCGTTCGAACATCATCGTGACCACGGCCATGATCATGAGGAGTTTTTTCCAATAGACCTTCTTGCGCGACAAAACGTAGGCGGCGAAAGAGGTCAACAGGAGATTGACCGACGTTCCCACGATCACCAGATAGACCGAGTTAAAGAAGCCCCGAATCACCATCGGGTTGTTGAATACCATTCGATACGCGGCGGTGCTGAACCCGAGGGGGCCGAAGAGCAGCCCCGTATGCGCCATCATGCGATTACCGTCGCTGACCGAGGCGACTAGAACATAATAGAGCGGGTAGAGCATCACGACACAAAGAATGATCAGGAACGTCGTGTTCGCCGTGTCGAACATCCATTCGGCAAGCGGTTTTTTCCCCACCCTCATCATGCCCGCCCTCACCACAGGCTCGTCTCGTTCACCCGACGGCTTATTGCGTTGGCGAGCACGACGAGGGAGAGGTTGATGACCGAGTTGAAAAGCCCGACCGCGGTGCCGTAGCTCCAGTTGAAGTCGAGTAATCCCTTGCGGTAAACGAAGGTCGTGATAACGTCGGCGGTTTCGTAGATCGAGGAGTTGTACAGCAGAATGATCTTCTCATGTCCCACCGTAAGCAGTCTCCCGAGCCTGAGGATGAGCAGGATGACGACGGTCGGCACAATGGAAGGGAAGGTGATCGCGCTGAGCTTTCGCCATCTGCCGGCGCCGTCGATTGTCGCCGCCTCGTAGAGCTGCGGGTCGATCGCCGACAACGCGGCCAGATAGATGATCGTTCCCCACCCGACTTCCTGCCAGATCCCCGATCCGATATACAACGTCCGGAAATACTTCGGATCCTGGAAGAACGATACCCGGCTCATCCCGAAAAAAGCGGCGATGTCGTTGAACAATCCGCGCATCTGGGAGAACTCGAGCAGAAGGCCGCACACGACGACGAGTGAAATGAAATGAGGGACATAGGTGAGGCTCTGCACGACTCGCTTGAATGAGACGCTGCGCACCTCGTTGATAAGGAGCGCGAGAACAATGGGCGCGGGAAACCCCCAGAACAATCCATAAATGCTTATTAGAATCGTATTTCGGATGAGTCGCCAGAAATAATAGGAACGAAAGAACTCAGCGAACCATTTGAGTCCGACCCAGTCGCTGCCGAGAATACCTTGCGCGGGGGTGAATCGCTTGAACGATATGATGAGTCCGTACATTGGAACGTAGTGAAACAGGATGTAGTAAGCAAACACGGGAAGCGCCATCAGGTAGACATAGCGATTCCTCACGAAGTCTTTTCCGATCGTTTCGAGAAAGCCGCGCCGGCCCAGGGTGTTATTGATCGGGACGACGGTCGCTGCCGGACCGCTTCGATTTCTTTTTCCCATGGCTCTTCTCTCCTGACGAACGCGGATGCTCCCGGTACCCGGGAGCATCCGTCACGTGATGCGATGTAAAGCGGCCGATATCGCCGCTACATGGTCGTTCTCGCCGGCGGCGCGACGAAGCGGATTACCGGGCGTTGAACCGCGCGAGTCCCGCCTGCTTGATTTCGATGGCGCGCTCGATGCCCATCTGCTTAAGCCGCGATTGAAACTGATCGAAGTTCGAAAGCGGCTCTTGACCGGTAATGAACTTTACGACCATCTCCTCGCGGTAAGTCTGCACTTCGGACATAATTTCGGCAAGTTCTTCCGATTCGTCCGGAGTCGCGGTGATCGGAGGAAGCATATGCTTTGCCGCGTCGGTCTGCGCCCATATTTGGATCGCTTCGCGTTGCGCCGGGCGGTGAGCGTACTGATAGATGTACTGCCGCTCCTGGATGATGGGTCCGGAGTAGAACGCACGGGTATAGAGGCCGCCCATCTGAGCAAGCGTTTTCCCTTCGGGATTGTTCATCATCAGATCGGTGTACTTCCCGAACTTCTGACCTTCGAAACCCGGATAGTCGTACACCCACGTAAAGCTTTCGCCCTCGATTCCGAAGTTGAAAAGGACGTGGCCCTCCTCCGAATAGGGATAGTCGCCCCATTCTGCGCAGAGTTCGAGGTCCTTGGCCTGAGTCGTGATGGCCATGCCCGTGTTTCCAGGGACCGCGTTGTCGCGTTGACCGAAGAACGGAGTATCGCCTTTCTGCAGCACCGGATACTTGGCGGGGGTGATGTCGAACGTTCCCTTTCCGCCGTTGGCGTCGAGATAGGCGCCGATACCCGAGCCGGTATAAGAAGTCCAGGCGCCGACGTCGCCGTTGAGGATCTTCGCGTCGAAGGTCTTGCGTTCATTCGAGAAGAACTCCGGATCGACCAGCCCTTTGTCGAACCACCCCTTAAAAAAGGTGAGGAAATCCTTGAACTGATCGTCGTACGGGCCGAAATGTACGTTTCCCGAATCGTCCCGATAGAAGTCCCACGTCGTTCCGAACGGCTGGATAAAGGCGTTTCCCGGGCCGTTGATTCCCCGGCCCCGGTTGAACTTGGTAAAGGTGAGCGGATACTCGGCCAGGCCGGCTTCCTTGAAAGCGACGAGCACCTTTTCCCACTCGTCGAGTGTTTCGGGTCGTTCGAGGCCCAGTTGATCGAGCCAATCTTTGCGGAGTTGCGGGCCGAAGAAGACCATCAGATCGTCATGCCCACGAATAAAGGGGAACATGTAGAGAGTGCCCGAGTCGGTCTTGGCCTCCTTCAACCACTGCGGGTTGGCCTTGAGGTGACTCCAGAGGTTGGGAGCACTCTTTTCGATCAAGTCGTTAATGGGGACGATCACCCCGTCGTTGATCGCCTTTTCGGGGCCTCCGGGGTAGCCGTTCCAGCCGCGATAGATCATATCCGGAAAATCTCCGGAAGCGATCATCAGATTGAAGCTTTCGTCAAATTGTCCCTGCGGCGGGTGGATCCAGGAAACCTGGATGTTGAGCCGCTTCATCGCTTCCTTGTAGAGCGGCGTTTCGGCCAAGGTGGGCACCGAAACTGACGTGTTGTACCAGAGGTTTTCAAAAATGGTCAGTTCCCTCGGGCCGGTGGCGGCGCTTTGATCGCTCTGGCCGCCCGCGAAGCTCATGCCGGCGACGACGAGAAACGCCGACAACACGATAAGTGCTTTCTTCATACGAATTCCTCCTTCGGAATTATGTTTCGCCGGATTATCACCCGTGAAGGAATCGTCGGTACATCGTGATTTCGGCATGAACGTGGCACATCCGGGAGGTTGATATCGCGAATTTCGTAGATTCGTATCGGCGCCGATACACACGGCGGCGGACACTATCGGCGATAGATTGCCGAGGCCGATCTGAACTCTCCGGGGGTGATACCTTCGGTCTTCTTGAATGCGCGGATCAAGGCGTTGGAGTCTGCGAACCCGACCGCTTCGGCAACTTCCCGTATCGTGAGGCTTCCCGCTTCAAGGAGATCTTTCGCACGTTCCACGCGATGGGTTCGGATATAGCCGCCGATTCCTATAGACGCCTGGTCGCGGAAAATACGCGACAGATAGGCGGCGTTTTTTCCCAGATGCGACGCGATGATTTCAGGGTTGAGGTTCTTGTCCCGGTAGTGTTTCTCGACAAAGTCGACGATCTCCTTGCGGTGTTGCTCCGCCTGCGACGGCATCCCGTCGAGAACGTGCGCGCAGACCTGATGGAGAATATCGCTCATTTCGGTCTGCAGCCGCTCGAGCGACCGGCACGCGGTAAGACGACTAACCGGGCGTACCGTCGACCAGAACTCCGCATCCTCGTTTCCGGAGGCTATCGCGTTCATCGATTTGACCATCGTCGAGATCAGATCGAACATCAGACACCGCGCCATCTCGACGGAAAGCCGGGACCGGGCGAAATTACGCCGGAAGATATCCTCAAGAATCGCTACCGCGGTCCGCGAATCGCCGGTCTTGATCGAATTGATGAGTTTCGTTTCGCGTTCGATCGGGTAGTAGTACGCCTGACCGGAGACCACCACTTCCGAATACCGTATCGGAAGCCGCCGGCCCCTGACGAGCCGATAACTCAGCGCGGAGTACGCTTCGTGATATGCGGTCGCGAATGCCGACGGCAGAGGGTGCGCCGAGCTGATTCCGGCCGCCCAAGACGCCGCGCCCGAGTATTCGGCGGACCGCTTCGTGCGCACGAGCCATTCGTACACATCGTCGATGTCGGGCGCGGGACGGTTCGCGAGTAGTCCGACGTAGCCGTCGATGTCGCGCACCCAATAGGCGATCGAAGCCGGCGGTGTCGCGCGGGAAAGATCGAGTCCGGGGAGAGGGACGACGTTACGGTCCGTCCCGATGCGAGGCGCCGAATCGACTTCGAAGAGAACGAGAACGAGGTGCGGGTGCGGAAAAGCGACTCCGAGTGCGGCAAGCTCGCTCCGCATCCGTTCGTCGAAAGACGCCCTCCCTTTCAGGAGCTGCCGAAGCGCACGCTGAGCCAGTACCGGCTTTGCTTCGCTCACTTCGCGTCTCAATGTTCGATCCTCGGCGATGGTCAGCTCGAGACGTTTGGTGATCAAGGCGAACTCGTCGGAGCGCAGCGAAACAGTTCCGTCGGCGTCGGGCTGCACCAGCGAGAGTAGCCGCTTGACCGGACGGTACCGGGCGGCGGAAACCACAAGAATAAGCGTGACTCCGACGATGCCGCAGAATATGAATGCGACGATCGCGAAGCGTGAAAGCGTTCTGAACCGATCGGTATAGATATCGAGCGGAACGAGCGAGAGATAGCGCCATTTGGGGATGTCCGACTCCCGAGTGAAAGCGACGTAGTCGATTCCGTCAATCGTGATCCGCGTGTTCGGTTCTTCCGCCCGGTTCGAATCCATCGCGGCGACGACCTCGGCCGGAAGTCCCGAAAGCGAGGCGCTGATGATCCCGAAGTCGCGATGTTGAACGAGCACGATGCTCCGGCTCGTCCACAGACTGTCCTCGAAAATCTCCCGAAACAGATCGGCGTTTACATGAACGACTACCCATCCCGAGGGACCTCCGGTCCGAATCGTCGCCGGGAGCGGAGAGACGATCGCGATGGTGTCTTTCACGTCTTCGCGGTCGGATTCGGCAACGCTCTTGGCGAAGATGCGCCGCCGGACGGACGCGAATCCGCCGATCCATTCGTCATACGAAACTCCGGTCTTCGACATCTGCGACAGGTGATAGTTTCGCGTGGTGAAATACCCGCGTGGAGAGAGGATCATGTCGAGTTGCGGGAGGTAGGCGTAAAACTCGATGATCCGCTCCTCGCTACTCGCCACGCGATACGTGTAGAAATCACGCGCCACGCGATAGGCCCGATAATATTCGGAACTCTCCACCGGCAGCCGTTCGTACAGCAGGCTTTCCAATCGATCGTTATCGGAGACGATAAAGCTCAGCTGCAGCGCGTCCTCCATGATCATGTCGAGATGCGATTTCATCTGACCCAGCAAAAGACCGTTTGCCCGCCTCGCCTCGGCATTGACCATCGATTGCGCCTTGTTGAACAGAGCGACGCTCATGAGGATGGGGATGAGGAGAATAAGCAGATAGGAGAGGAGATATGAGTAGAATACACGTCCTCGGCGAATATGACCGAACAATCTCACGCGACGGTCGACCCCATAAGCGCGATATCCATAATCTCGCAGTATACCACACCGACCGCGTGATCCTCCATATTCTCCGACGGCTTCGATGTGGGCCGGCGCGCCGATGTGATGCGCGTGACTGTGGCGTGTGATATGCTGTCGGCGTCATGGCTGTGGCCTGACCGTCGCGCCGGGTTCGAATCGCAAGGATGGAGTGCCTAGTGGCGAGAATCCTGTGGAATCGGCCCGCACGCCGCCAAGGAGGGCGGTCTCGCGGGGGCGAGGACGCTACTCATGGCGTTTTCCACAGGATTCTCGCCATTACGCAAGGAGTAACGAGTCATGCATACGAGCGCGGGATATTGGCACGGCTTTCCGCCGCCGGCCCATCTGTTCGGAACGAGGCGTTTTCTTGGCGTCGCCCTCGATCCGCCCGACTACGATCCGGGGTCGTGGATCGGTGCGGGCAAGGCATGGTTCGATCCGGCGGACGGGCGTTTCTACCTGACCGCGCGCCCGAGGACCGCCGCGGACGACCGCAGGGGATACGCCGCCTGCGTGTATCGGTCGACAAACGGGCTCGATTTCGAACCGGCCGGCGAGCTCGGGATACAAACGGTCAACGAACGCGCCGGAGAAGCCGTCCACAGTATCGAGGGAACTCAACTGCTTCGCGATCCCCGGACCGGTCGATGGTATTTTTATCTTTCGGTCGACACGGGCGACTCGTTTGTCTGGGGAGGCGTGCAGTGGGAGACGATGGTTTTTTCGGCGCACCGCCTGTCGGGACCGTGGAGCTACGAGGGGTTCGCTCTGCGCACCGGGTCCGACTACGACGCCCGTCAGGCGCGTGATTCGACCATCGATATCGTCGACGGCCGGTGGCTGTGTTTGTACAAGGCGAAGGACGTGCGTCGAGACGAGCGGCCGGCACTCGCGGTAAGCACCGACGGCCTCACGTGGGTCAAGAAAGGCGTTCTTTCGATCGACGGCGAGGATACGGTCTGCTTTCTGAACGGTTCTCTCTTCGCTTCGGGCAGCGGCCCGATATTCGTCGGCATACGAACGCGGCTCGACGACTCGCGCGCGCGAAAGCCCGGGGTCGTCTACGCCGACGAGCACTCCATCGGTCACGGCGGCGGCCCTCGCCCCGAGTTCGTCGCGTATCGCGTGGACGAGTCGGCGATGAACCTCGAAACCGTGTGCCGCGAGCCGTGGTACGGTCTCTCTCCGTACGAGCATCCGGAACACCCGCTTCTCGGGTATTCGAGCTTGGTTGTCGACGCCGGGCGCGATCGCGCTCTGTTCTACGTGGAGGCTATCGACCCGAAGCTGACCGAAGCCATCGGGATCAATTCGACCGTCGAGCGGTTGCTCGTCTATGAAATGTCGCTCTGACGCGTACTGACCCGAATCCTGTGGATTGCGGCGTCCGGACGCCGGCGGTAGCGCCTCAACGTCCTGAACCTCGTTCCATATGGTGGCTTCCACAGGATTCGGGCCACTAACGAAACGCGTCCCGTAGGCGCCTTCGAAACCGCCGAAAACGATCGGGATCGGCGTCGTAGGCCATGATTCCGGTCCCCGCGATCGGACGTGCGAAAAAACGCAGGTCATGCGCCAACCGCTCGGCCGCCGGCGCCACAGACGCGGCGGCCGAAAAAAGCGCGGGGTCGACGTTTCTACGAACGGTAACCCCCGCCGCTCCGTCGAGAGCTCCGGCGAACCGTTCGGCGTCGGCGGAAAAGTCGCAAATGACGGTCGTCGCGCCGCAGGCGACGATATCGTTAACCGTCGGCGTCGTATCGCCGCCGACGACGAGCGGGCGATCCTCCTGTCCGAGCGCTTCCAGATGTTCCATGATCCGGCGATGCCTCGGGCGTACACGCTTGTGATACAGCGCCGGGCTCAGCACCGGAGGCGCGGCGACGCTGTCGAAAACGATCGCGTCGAAACCACAGGCTCGGATCCGCGTGAGCCAGTTGCGGCAGAGAAGCTGCGCGAAATCGAGCACCGCCTCGGCGGATCGGTCGCCGAAGGCGAGCGCCATGACGAGCGGCTCGATTCCGACGAGCTTGCCCGCAATCGAGAGCGGGCCGGAGGCGGCGATTCGAAGCGCGACCGACTCGTCGATCTCACGGCGGGCGATCCTCGCCGCCTCGAGCAGAAGCGGGTATCTTCCCGAGACGGTCGTATCGGGCGGAGCGGGCGGTTCGAACCGATCGATCGAGAACGGCGGGGTCCGGATCTCGGGACACGAAGTGGAGCCCGTCTCTTCCACGAGAGCTCCCGCCGACTCGGCCTCCACGTTGTAGACATCGATTCCGACCGTCATGAAATCCGCGCGGTAGGCCGCGTGTTCGGCCTTGAGCGCGCGGGCGAGCAGATCGGCCGAAGCGCTCACCTCCGCCGGCGTCTTCCCGATCAATGCGGCTTTGTGTTCATAGATCGCGGGTTCCCACGGGATATTCATTCTCCGATTCCTGTTTGAAACATGCACGACGGTGGCGGACCATCATATCCGAATCCGTGTTATGATACATCAAGCTCGCGGAATGAAGTACACGGTATACGCACTCATACGTCGACGGATACGCACGCTCTACCCGGAGCCGTTTCTGCGTACGCTGTTTCGCGACCGGCGTTTCCAGGCGGTTTCGGCTACCTTAGCGATCTATGCCGTGCTTCTCCTTCTGCTCGCTCGGTGGGATATTCGACCTTCCCGCCGCGTCGATCTGTATCGCGAGATCTCGGTAACGATTTTGCCGCCCGTTTCCGAGACGACTCAAAGCGAGGCGAGCGCTCCGCCGCCGGCGGCGGAGCGCTCGCCGAATACGCAGACGACTCCAAGCGTCGGAGAGGGCATCTATACTCCCAATCGGGGGCGTGGACTCAGGCAGATCGACAGCGGCGATTTTTCGCCGCCCGGCGTCGAGACCGAAGAAACGAAGGAGGAACCGCCGGCGGGAGTCGGTCGCATCGCGCTCGAGGGGGCGAGTGCGACGGTTTCCGAGGAGAAAAAGCCCAAGGTCAAATCGACTGAAAAAGAGAAAATCACGCGCGAGACCAAGGTGAAGGAGGCGCCGGAGACTCGGGTCAAACCCGAACCGGAGCCCGAGCCGGCGCCTGAACCGGAGCCGATCCAAGAGATCGTTCCCGAAGTCGTCGAACTTCCCGCAGAACGCGTCGAGACGGTCAAGGAGCCCGACAAACCGGTGTCGCCGCACGACGCCAAGCGCGATTTGAGCCCGGTCCGGACCGAAATCATGCCCGCCTATATTATCGACCGGGCCCCTTCGTTCGTCGAAATGGGCCCGAAGGTGTTTCCCGAAGCGTTCAAAGATCAGGTGCTCGAACGCGAAGTGGTGCTTCACGTCTTCCTTACCGCCGACGGCAGAGTGGCGGATGTCGAGATCATGCAATCGGGCGGGATCGAGTTCGACGAGGCGGCGATACGAACGATTCTCGGTTCGACGTTCGCTCCGGCGCGCGTGGGGGATCTCGCGGTCCCTTGCCGGTTCGAAATCACCTTCCGTTTCACGTCGTACTACGCGGAGGAGGAAAACGAATGAGATTTCGCCGCTTTTCGTTCGTCGTTTTCGCGGCGTTCCTCCTGCTCCTGCCGTTTGCTCAGGCGGGGGCGCAGACCGAAGACAGCCTTACCGGGCGGCTGGCGATTGCTCACCCCGGCTTCGAGGAGCACGTATTCGTCGCGAGCTACGTCTACGTGTTCGAGCTCAATTTGTATGTCGACGTCGATTCCGACGGGATGTTTTCGGTAGAGGGAATGGTCGACGGTCGCTACGCTCTCAAGACTTACGTGCCCGGTTTCAAACCGACCTACCGAACGATAGAGTTTCCTCTGCAGCGCGAGCTCGTCGTTCCTATCGAACTGCAGATGGTCGAGCTCGATCGGGTGGCGGTCGAGCATCGGGTCCCCGCGTATCTGGGGGGGGTGCGCAGTCTGCTCGGTTCGAGCGACTCGACCGACGGAAACGAGGGGGTTCCGCCGCCCGGGCCGGGCGAGTTTTCGGCGCCGACTCCCGGAACCGACCCGACCGCGGTGGAGAGGCCGACGATCGATTTCAAACGGATATTCAATTCTCTTTTCCGAAGAAAACGCGATCGGGACGAGTAACCGGATCGCGCGGGACGACGGGGTGTTCCGGGGTCGATCAGGTCTTTTTTTCGAGCCTCGCGATTGCCCGCTCGATCTGCCGGCGACCGTCGGCGTCCTTGAAAGCGGCGGCGCCCGCGAAGAGTTGGAACCCCGCGGGTTCGACCGGCGATGCGGCGAGCGCGATGAGCGATTCGGGAAAGTCGAGGACGTCGAGAATCGGCAAGACCGGAACTCCCGCGGGAACGAATTCGGGCGTGGCTTCCATAAAGGTGCGACTCCACCGGCTCGGCCGTCCCGATTTCTGCGCGTACATCAACGGCGTCATCACGTCGGACCATCGTGAAAGCAGTCGGTAGTCCTGCGCGAAAACACGCCGAAGCGCGCCGTCGAACTCCTCGGGCGTCCACGGACACATGTAGATACCCACGATACAATCGGACGACGCCGAACGGATGGTCTCGGCGAACCGTCGTCCGAGCGCATCGATGCGCCGGCATTTGTGATCGGTCCACACGACCCCGTGTTTCGAAAGAATTTCGTCGGGCGTTGTCGCGTCGATCCTTTCGGTGCTGCAGAACTCTTCGACGCACGCAGGGCAAAAGCAGCTCTCCTGCAAATCGGGATCGGGCGTTTCGAACCACCCGGCGTAGGTCAAATAGTCGAGCCAGACACCGTGAGGCCGGAAAGAAGCCATGCCTTCGGCGAGGTCGGCGAGGCGCTCTTCGACGAACTCGGATCTGCTCAAGCAGACTCCCTGGACGAGTCTCCCGTACCGGATGGGACGTCCGTCGGCGCCGGTGGGGATCAGCTCGGGCCGTTTTTCGAAATCGGCGCGGAAGGTCTTGAACTCGACGCACGGATAGATTCCCGCCTGTTCGGCCGCTTCGAAGCCTGAAGGGTTAAAACCGTGAAACCAGAGCGCGTTCGCCCCGCATTTGCCGACGCTCAGCGCCGTCTCCACATCCGTTGCACCGTAGGGACCGTAGAGGTGTTCTTTCGTCATGTGGCGCAGTATATCCAGAATTGGCCGCGGCAGGCGAGAAGGTCGACGATTCGGAATCCGACCCGCCGGATTTCGAATGCACTCGGGAGGTCGGCCGCGCGCTCACGAATATCGCACCGCTTGCCCTGCCGACCGGCAAACGACCGACCGCCGGAGCTTTCAAAATTTCAGACGGCACGGGAGACGGCCGGCGTCAACAGCGGACATCGACCGGGCGTGTGGTCCGGGCGCTTTCGATGGCCGCGTGCACCATCGCTACGCTCTTGATGTTGTCGGTGCAGATCGTTGGTGGATTCCGCCGTGCGGCGAGCGCGTCGAGAAAGTCGCGAATCGCGGCTGTGTGTCCCTCGCCG
>JAJRYZ010000181.1 GCA_024275515.1 Spirochaetota bacterium | reverse complement strand
CTCGCGCGTCGCGTCGGAGAAATGAGACCTGCTGGCAACGACGCGTACGCACCGACGGCTTTCGCTGCTGCCGTCGCCGTGGTTTCCCTCAAGAGGAAGTCTTTCGGCGGGGCTCTTCCCGTTCGCCCGGAAGGCGCCGATTCCCTTCGCGGCATAGTAGGTAATGCCGGTGGCAGGAACAAAAACAACCCCCAACACCGGCTCCGAATCCTCGATAAGGGCGATGTTGACGGTGAACTCGCCGTTTCGCTTGACGAACTCTTTCGTTCCGTCGAGCGGATCGACAAGCCAGAAACGCTCCCACACGGCGCGCTCCTCGTACGGGATCTCCCTTCCTTCTTCGCTCAAGACCGGAATGTCGGGACACAGTTCCGCAAGCGACCGGGTGATTACCTCGTGCGAACGCCTGTCGGCGAGAGTCAACGGCGAATCGTCGGGCTTAGCTTCTACTTCGAAATCCGCCGACTCGTACACACGAAGAATCTCCGCACCCGCCTCGCGCGCGATGTGCACGACCACGGCGAGTCTGTCTTTTTCGCTCTTCACGGCGTTCACTCTACGACACCGTCGTCGTGAGGCCTGCGCGGTTGACCGAAAACTCGACGATTCTCGACCTGTCGTCTTCGAAATCGCGACGCAGCCGGCCTCGCAATTCTTCGGCCTTCTCAATACTCGGCGAAGCGAAAAGTGCGTAGCCGCCGCCCCCGGCGCCGAGCAGTTTTGCGCCTGCAATGTACGGACGCGTCGCCTCCATCAATCGCTCGATATCGGGATTCGTCGTGCTTTCGTGAATCAGCTTGTTGGCCCTCCACGAAGCGCGCATGACGCGGGAGAGTCTCTCGAACGATCGGTGCTCGACGGCCGCTCGCGCCTCCGAAGCCAGCTCCGAAAGGTGTACATGGGTGAACAAATACGCGGGCGTCGCCCGATTCACCTCATCCACGACTTCGCCGAGGATGTTCTTCGCCAAGCGCGTAATGCCCGTATAGTAGAGAGTGTATAGCCGATGGTATCTCTCGCTTGCGAACAAAGAATCGTCGAGCTGATGTACGACCGGCCGCGGACGATTGCCCGGCTCGCTCGTCACGTACTTCACTCCTCCGACGACACCGCCTATCTGATCCTGCCAACCGCCGCCGGTTGTAAGCATCTGCTCAAGCTCGAGAACGTCGAGAAACAGATCGCTCTCCGACCGTTCACGGCCGAAGAAGCGACAGAGCGCCGCGATGATCGTTGCGCCGAGAATCGAAGAAGTCCCCAGTCCCGATCCTTTCGGAACGGCGCACAACAGGCTTATCTCAATGCCGCAGCCAAGTCGATCGAGAGTCGATGCGAGCGACCGCTCCGAGCCGGCCGAGGCGAGCCCAAGAAGGCACAAGGCCGCCCGAAGAAGGGAAAAGGTCGATTCCGGATCATCATACGCAAGAATCTCCCGGGTAGCGGTGCACGTTTCGGTTACCCCGAGGTCGATCGAATGCATCCGCACGTGCTTCTCGACGGTCGGTCGAACAAAAACCTGAATCGGCGGCTGTCCGTTCAGGTCGGCCGCGACGTTTACCACCGCGCCGCCGAAACGGTTGGTATAGGGAGGCGTGTCGGTCCAGCCGCCGGCGATGTCGAGACGTATCGGAGAGCGGGCCCAGACGATCTGATCCTTTTTCACGCCTACGTGAAGCTTCCGCGCCTCGGAGCCTGCACGCGAGAGAAAGGAGAGCCTCTCGACCGGTATCGGCGAGCGGGCGCCTGCCCCGCGCCGCCGTTCCACCTCATTTGCGATATGCGAACGGTACCAACGCAACAGCGGCTCACGCGTCGCGAGCGCGGCGGTCCGAAGCAGCTCGGCGTCGGCGTCCGGAAACGCTCGCACGGCGTCCGCGACGCTCAACCCGAGAAAACCGATTCCCGACCGCAGGTTGTTCCGGATGAGGGCTGCGCGCTGCGCGAGTCGTTGCTCATCACGCTCCACGGGATCGGCCGATTCATTCAATTCCCGGATCGACCGCTTATCGGCCGAAACGAACTTGTCGCGCCACGCCCGCGGCTCATCGGGAAGCGACCAGAACCCTTTCATGAAGAGTAGGTCGAAGTCCGAAGAGTAGAGCTTGGCTTCGAGAAGATCGAATTGCTCCGATGTAAATCCCAGGTCCCGCGGCAGCAGCATCCGCTCTTCGAGCCACGCATCGAGCGACCGTCCACAGAACCGTGCGAGAGCGGGTCGCTCGACCGCCTTGAAGGAGTCTTCCACGCCGTAGACGCACCACACCGCTTCCCCGTCGACGCTCCGCGACTCCACGCACAACCCGCCGGGGACAGCAAGACTCGCATCGCGGACGCCCACGATCAGCGAATTGCCGCCGACCGAGAGGCGTGCCCCGCGGCAGTTCTCGACCACGACGGCGCCGAAACCGCCCGTATTCCCGACCCGCTCCGGAGCGACCGACGTGTCGGGTGAATCGACGAGAATAGCCGGCCGCTTTCGCTCGTAGCGGATCTCGCCCCGCCGGTGGCGCTCGTAGAAAGGGCGTAGACCGCGTTCCACGATGTCGCGACACGTCTCGATGAACTCGTTGACCGTGCCGACATGGAGAAACAGGTCGTCCCGCACCAATACAGCCTGCAAGGCAAAAGCGTGAAGCGCCCGATAAAGCGAAGAGAGGAACCGTTCCGGCGCGGCGCTGAACGGACCGACCTCGGCGATATATGCAGCCTCATCGAAGCTGCCCAGGCACGCGAGCATAAGTTCCCGATACAAGTCGAACGACGCGCGCCCTTGTGCAAAGAGCTTCGCCGGCGACGCGAATCCGGCGCCGATGTCCGTTCGCGACCAGCCGAGGAGCGAAGCGACAAAACGAGAGGACATCGAGATAATCCCGATGTCGACGGCGCACTCCGTGGTCCCTTCGAAGGCGGCATGTTCAAGGAGGAACTCTTTCGGTTTTTTCTGGTGGTAAGCGACAACCCCGGTGTCGCCGGGTTCGAAGGCGAACACTCCATGGCGCGACCCATGTTCCACCGGCGCGGAGGCGGCAAAACCGCATATGTCACCGCGGTCG
>JAJRYZ010000180.1 GCA_024275515.1 Spirochaetota bacterium | reverse complement strand
CTTTCCGAGCGGATCCTCGTCATGGACTACGGCAAGCTCATAGCCGAAGGCGCTCCCGAGGAGATCAAGCGCAATCCCATGGTTATCAAAGCCTATCTCGGGGAGGACGTCGGTGCTTGAGCTTCGGAACGTCGACACGTACTACGGAAACATTCAGGCGCTCGACGGAGTGTCTCTCACCGTCGGCGAGGGAGAGATCATCTGTCTTATCGGCGCGAACGGCGCCGGGAAATCGACGACGCTCATGTCGATCTCCGGTATCGTTCCGCCTCGAAACGGCGAAATCAGATTCGAAGGCGTCGATATCACCCACCTCGATCCCGACCGGATTTTCGCTATGGGAATCGCCCAAGTACCCGAAGGACGAAGGATCTTCCCCTATCTGACGGTGCAGGAAAACCTCGACATGGGTGCGTTGCTTCGAAAGGACGGCGACGGGGTCCGCGCGGATCTCGACTATATTTTCGATCTCTTTCCGATTCTCAAGGAACGGCGGCGGCAGCCGGGGGGGACGCTGAGCGGAGGAGAGCAGCAAATGCTCGCGATTTCGCGGGCGCTGATGGCGCGACCCAGATTGTTGTTGCTCGACGAGCCCTCGCTTGGTCTCGCGCCGTTGCTTGTGCAGACGATCTTCGAGGTTATCGGGCAGATCAATAGAGAGAACGAGACGACGATCTTTCTGGTCGAGCAGAACGCCAACATGGCGCTCAAGGTCGCCGGTCGCGGATACGTAATGGAAACCGGGAGAATAACTCTTGCCGACACGACGGAAAAGCTGTTGGAAAACGAAAATGTACGACGCGCGTATCTCGGCGTCTAGACGTTCGGTATTTTCTGCAATATCGTCGGATGAACCGACGAATTGCCACGAAAATGGCGGTCTTTCGGTGACACCGGGAGGCAATGTGAAATCCCGCTTGCCGGATTTCACATTGCTCGCATGGGTCGCGGGCCTGCTGCTTCTCTTCGTCGCGACCGGGTGCGATTCGGGCGACGTCGTCGATATCGACTTTTTCTACAGCGAGGTGTGCCCGAGTTGCGATACCTATCGGAAAGCCGAATCGATCCGCGATACGCTCGCGTTCATCGCGCAAAAGAATCGGAGCATTGCAGCCGAGAGTCATAACCTGATCGATCCCGCCGCCAATACCGCACTTCGCAAAGAAATCGAAGAACGGGGCTTTCCGGACATTTCCAACTCGGTCCCGATTCTGATGATCGACGACAAATACTATATCGGATATGACGATATAGAAGCGGCGATCGCCGCGCTCCCGAAAAGTGAATAAAAAAGCGGGCCGCTACTCGCCGATGATTTTGACAAGTACCCGTTTTCGTCTGCGGCCGTCGAATTCCCCGTAGAAGATCTGTTCCCACGGGCCGAAATCGAGCCGCCCCCCGGTAATCGCCACGACCACTTCGCGGCCCATCACTTGTCGCTTCAAGTGCGCGTCCGCGTTGTCCTCTCCGACGTTGTGATGATACCCCCGGGTGCTGAACGGCGCGATTTTTTCCAGCCACTCCATGTAGTCCTGGTGCAGCCCCGACTCGTTGTCATTGATAAAAACGCTCGCCGTTATGTGCATGGCATTGACCAAACACAACCCTTCCGAAATGCCGCTCTCATCGATGATCGCCTGCACGGCGTCGGTGATCCTGACAAACTCATATCTCTTGCTCGTGGTGAACCACAGCTCCTTTCGGAAGCTTTTCACAGCGCATCCTCCATCTTCGATCTCCTAATATGGTACCGTCGTCGGCCCACAACGTCCATGGTTCCGCGCGGCGAGCCGCGGTTTCGAGCGCGTGATCGACGCCGCGGCGGTACCTGGCGCGGCTCCTGGCATGATCTTCCCGGCTTCGGGTATAGTGAGAGAGCGAAGGTCGGCGTCGGCGTTCGATGCGAACGGCCCGGTCGTAGAGGTGTTGAAGGTGATAACAAGACGGGTACTGTCCGAAACGGAAGCGCGCTGCGCCATGGCCGAGGGAGATTTTCCCGATTCGGTGCGCTCGTCCAATCGCAACGTGGCGATCATCCTTACGCAGGACTGGTGCTCGCAGTGGACCGCCATGCGACGATGGCTCGGCGACCTCGAGCGCGAGCAACCGGAGGGAAGCCCCGATGTCGACGTGTACGAGCTTGAATACAACCGGACCGTCTACGGCAACGAGTTCATGCGTTTCAAGGAGACCGTCTTCGGAAACTCGCTCGTACCCTATGTTCGGTTCTACCGCGACGGTCGTCTCGTGGGCGAGTCGAACTACATCGACAAGAGAGGTTTTCTTTCGTTCTTCACAGTCGGATGAATGCGCGCCGCCTCCACGACTCTTTCAACGCCAAGGCGACCCGCAGGTTCTCCCGCGCCTCTTCGATCGTCGTGAGGGGTGTCTTTTCGCCGGAAACGGTATCGAGGAAAAGGTTCGCCTGCAGCGCGAACCTCGCCTCGTGAATCTCCAGAGGGTCGGCCCCCGCGGGAAACTGTCGCGGATGCGCAAGCGGCTTCCACTCGCCCGAATCGTCGGTCGAGAGACTCAAGCTCGCCATATCGAGCCGGATGTTTCCCTCGGTGCCGATTATCTCGAAGACCTGGACGTTCGGCTTCTGAAACTGGTTGAGCGAGACCTGCGCCATGGCGCCTGAGGCGAATCGAAGCAGCATGAGCGCGGTGTCTTCGCACTCCACTCCTTCGAATACCATCCTGTCGTGCATGCCGCACACTTCGGCGATCGGTCCCATGATCCACATTAGCAGATCGATCGCGTGCGAGGCGGCATCGAGGATGACCCCGCCTCCGGTCGCTTCCTTCGCGTAGTAGATCTCACGATAGTCGGGGCGATACTTGCGGTAATCCTGCGAGAAGTTGACGTAAGCGAGCTTTAGCTCTCCGACATCCCCTGCGAGAGCCCTTCGCCGCAGTTCCTGAGCTTCGGTCGATGAACGTCTGACGTAACCGACACGAACCGGAAGCGCGCGCCGCGACACCTCTTCGCACAACTCTTCAACGCCGTCCAAATCGACCGAAAGCGGCTTTTCGACGAAAAAGGGAAGCTCCGCTCGCGCGCAGCGCAGTCCGAGAGGCACGTGAGTGTGAGCGGGCGAGCAGATAACCGCCGCGTCGTAGCGATCGAACGGCGCATCGTCGACGCCGGCGTAGGCGCGTTCGATTCCATAGGTGCTCAGACAGTGTTCGCGCCGGCGCTCATCGGGCTCTATGATGTGTACCGTCGCTCTGCCGGTCCGGGCGTACCCGCGGATGTGGCGTTGTCCGATGCCGCCCGAGCCGATGAGAAGGATCGCGGCGGGGCGGTCGGGGGTAAAACGTTTCCGCATCGACCGATAATACCGCCGCCGCTCCGCTCTTGTCCATGCGGCGGCGGATGACTACAACTCGTAGGGAGTGACCTGGTAGACATAGTAATTGAGCCAGTTGGAGAAGAGCAGCGACGAGTGGCTCCGCCATCGGACGAGCGGATCGGATTCCGGATCGTCGTTTACGAAGTAGTTCTCCGGAAGATCGATATCGAGCCCTTTCCCTTTGTCACGGAGATATTCCTCCTTGAGAGTAAGCGGGTCGTACTCCGAGTGCCCGGTCACGAAGACCTGTCTGCCGTCGCGGGAGACGATGATGTAGACTCCGGCCACGTCGGATTCGGAGACGATTTCCAGATCATCGGCGGTCGTCACATCGCTTCGCCGTATCTCGGTGTGTCGGGAGTGAGGTGCGTAGAATACGTCATCGAAGCCGCGGACGATGGGAAGCGTCCGATTATTGACCGTGTGGGGGAAGACTCCAAACATTTTTCTGGGGAGCGGGTGCTTCGGAACGTCGTAATAGTAGTAGAGCGCCGCCTGCGCCGCCCAGCAGATATAGAGAGTCGAGGTTGCGTTTGCTACAGCCCAATCCATTATCTCGGTCATCTCATCCCAGTAGTCGACCTCTTCGAAGTCGATGTGCTCGACCGGAGCACCGGTGATAATGAGCCCGTCGTGACGCTGGTGCTCGATTTCGTCGAGCGTTTTGTAAAACGCGACCAGATGCTCGGGCGAGGTGTTTCTCGGCGTGTAGCTGCGGGTCTTCAGGAGCTGTATCTCGACCTGCAGCGGCGTGTTCGACAAAAGCCTGAGCAACTGAATCTCGGTGGTGATTTTCATCGGCATGAGGTTGAGGATGGCGAGTCGAAGCGGGCGGATGTCCTGATGGATCGCCCGCGACTCGGTCATGACGAAGATACCTTCCTTTGTCAGTACGTCGGTGGCGGGTAGTCGGTCGGGTACGTTGATCGGCATGAGTATCCCTCTTCCAGTATCTTGAATGCAAATCTAATATAATGAATAAGCTCGCGCGCGGCACGGGGTTGTTCATCCTCGCGTCGCAAAAGAGTATGATGTGCCGACAAGGAGATCATAACGTGCGAAAGAGCATCATCAAAGCGAATCTTGCCGCCGGGAGGCCGTCGCTTATCGTCACCGCGCATCTTACCGATCCGTCGGTATTCGAGATCGTCTCTCTCATGGGATTTCACGCCGTCTGGATGGACCTCGAACACCACGCGTATTCGGTTGAGACGGCGAGTCGTCTTATGCGCGCCTCGCGCGTCGGCAACACCGATATTCTCGCGAGATGCGCCAGAGGCGAGTTCATGCGGATGGGCCGGCTGTTCGAGGCAGGGGCTACCGGGATTCTCTATCCGCGGTGCGCCGACGCCGACGAAGCCGCCGAGGTCGTGCGGTGGGCGAAGTTTCATCCTCTCGGCGCGCGCGGCTTCGACGGCGGGAATCCCGATATGCCGTATCTCTCGGTTCCGATGGAGGAGTATGTTCGGATCGCGAACGAGGAGACCTTTATCGGGATCCAGATCGAAGACGAACGCAGTCTGGAGCATGCCGAAGCGATCGCCGCGGTTGAAGGCGTCGATTTTCTCTTCCTGGGTCCCGCGGATTTCTCGATTCTCAGCGGTATTCCGGGTCAATTCGATCATCCGAAGATCCAGCAGGCGATGGAGAAGATCGCCCGCGCCGCGAGGAATACCGGGAAGAACTGGGGACGGCCGGCGGGTTCCCCGGAGCAGGCCCATGCGTTTATCGAGATGGGCGCCAGGATCGTCGCCGGCGGCGCCGACATCGTATTCATGCGCCGCGGTTTCGACGATCTACAGCGGGCTTACGCGGCGCTTGGTTTCGAGTTCGATTGCAGGCTCCCGCCTCTGTAACGAGGGCGTAAGAGCCGGGGGCTCCGGCGCGCCGAGGTCGTGTTATGCAGAAGAACTCGTTCTATTGTGGACAAGACGTCGCTCCGCCGTCGACGCCTGCGCATCGGCGCAGGATCGATCAGCGATAGATGTGCACGGCGACGTGGCTTCATCCCGGCGAAGACGGGCGGGAGTATCAGGTATTCTTCAGCCGCGACGAGCTCGACGTTCGGGCCGTCGCGGATCCGCCCGCGGTCGTCACTACGGGTCCTCTGCGCTACGTCGCGCCGTCGGACCCCGATGCCGGCGGCACGTGGATCGGCGTCAACGAGGCGGGAATCACCGTCGCGCTGCTCAACCGCTATCGCCCGGAAGACCACGCGACGACGTCGTCGGTCGGTCCATCGAACGATACGATCAGCCGCGGTTTGCTCGTAAGAAAGGCCCTCCGCGTCGAATGCACCGAGGAGTTGACCGAGCTGATCGAAGCCGAACCTCTCGATCGTTATCGGCCGTTCGACCTGCTCTGTTTCCAACCCGCGAAACGGCCGCTCCGCATACGCTGGTTCGAGGGGCGGCTGTCGATTCGCCCCTCGCCGCGCATGCCGCAGACCTCTTCCTCCTACCGCGCCGGCGCCGTCATCGAGAACAGAATCGCGGTCTTCAATCGCCGATTTCCACGGGCCGCGCGGACTCCTCCGACCGACCGTGAGCTTGAAGCGTATCATCGCAGCCACGACCCGAATCGAAGCGCGCTTTCGGTATACATGCACCGCCGTGACGCGCATACTCACAGCTTCAGTCGCATCTCGGTCGACGAGGAAAACGTCGTTTTCGTCTACGTCCCGGGAAACCCGTGCGAAACCGCTCCGCGGGCGCCTGTGATCATGCGTCGACTTCGAAGGTAGCGGCGCCGCCGGAGACGCGTACGACGTGCGGCTCGAAGCGCACGCCGAATCTCTCGTGATAACGCGGAAGAAGCGTCTCGACCACCGAAGAGACCGCGCACTCGGCGAGGAGCATGACGGCGCTGCCGCCGAATCCGCCGCCGGAGAGGCGGGCGCCCAGGACGCGTGGATGCGACGATGCTTCCTCGACGAGAAAGTCGAGCTCGTCGCAGGAGGTTTCGAAGTTGTTCTTCGAGCTCGCGTGCGACTCGAACATAAGCCTGCCGAAGCCGGCGACATCGCCCGATTCGAGACAGGCGGTCGCTTCGATTACCCGTCTGTTTTCGCCGACGACGTGGGACGCGCGAAGCGCGTCGGTGTGGCTCATCTCGGCGCGGTAGCGTTCCAGGTCGTCGACGGTTACGTCCCTGAGCGCCGATACGGGTCGGTCGAGACGTTCGGCGAAGAAAGCGGCGGCCGATTCGCACGCCTCGCGGCGCTCGTTGTAATCCGATTCGCCCAGAGAGTGTTTAGTCTTCGTATCGCATACCAGGAGCACATGACCCTTCGGGAAAGGAACCGTGGAGACATCGAGAGTGCGAAAATCGGTAAGGACCAGATGATTCTCGCGGCCGAAGAGACTCGATATCTGATCGAGCAATCCCGTTTTTGCGCCGACGAACTCATGCTCTGCCCGTCGACCGATCCGCGCCGTCTCTATTCGATCGATCGTCGTTCCCGAGAGCGCGGCCAAAGCCAGGGTCGCGGACATTTCAAGGGCCGCCGAGCTCGATAGCCCCGATCCGATCGGAACATTACCGAAGAAGAGCCCGTCGAAACCCGTCTCGAGCGCGCCCATCTCGTTCAATCCCACGGCGACGCCCATAACGTAGTTGGGCCACGAATGATCGGAGAACGGCGCCGGGTCGTCGAGTGGAAAGACGACTTCGCGCATCAGATCGCCGGCGACCAGTCTGCACCGCCGCCGGCCGTTGGGCGCCGCGACGAAAGCCGTGCCGAAGTCGATGGCGGCCGAAAGGACGAACCCGTCGTTGTAGTCGGTATGATTTCCGAGCACCTCCACTCGTCCCGGAGCGTAGGCGGCTGCGGTCGGATCGCGGCGGTACCATGAGCGATACTTCCGGAGGGCCGTGTGCGCGACATTCATGGAGTTGAGGTTATTTTTAAATTGTGTGAGTATCAACCCGGCCGTTCTCGATCGAGCAGGCCGAAGTGAAAGTGGCTCGTACACGGCGAGCCGTTTTCGCCCGTTTCCACGGCGACGCGCGCGCGGAACGCGCGCCGTCAACGAAAACGGCCGAAAGCGAAGCCGCGCGTCGGCCCGGTCGGCGGACAGCCGGCATCGACTGCGAACAAGGTGCGCCGGGCTCTTCGGCGCGAAGGGTGACAACGAGGTGACGATGAAAAAGATCGCGTTTATTGGAGCGGGCAGCTTCGGTTTTACCCGCAAGCTGGTGAAAGACATTCTGACTTTTCCGGCGTTGAACGAGTGCGAGCTCGCGCTCATGGACATCGATCCAGAACGTCTCGACGCCATCGAACGAGCAGTGCGGAAGATCGTCGCGGCGGGGAAGTATCCGGCGACCGTATCGGCCACGACCGATCGCTCCGCCGCGCTGGACGGCGCCGACGGGGTCGTTATTACGATTCTGCAGGGCGGCGTCGAGGTGTGGCGTCGCGACATCGAAGTCCCGATGCAGTACGGCGTCGACATCAACGTCGGAGACACCAGAGGGCCGTCCGGGGTTTTCCGCGCTCTTCGCACGATCCCCGTCATGCTCGCCATCGCACGCGACATCGAACGACTCTGCCCGAAGGCGACCGTGCTCAACTATACCAACCCGATGGCGATGCTGTGCCGGGCGGTGCTTTCGGAGACCGAAGTTCGCATGACCGGATTGTGTCACAGCGTGCAGGGAACCGCGGCGATGCTTGCAGAATGGATTGGCGCGCCGGCCGATGAGATTACTTACCTGTGCGCCGGAATCAATCATCAAGCGTGGTACCTCGACTACAGGTGGAACGACGAGGATGCGTACCCGCTTATCCGCAAAGCCGTTGAGAAGCCCGACATCTACAACGTCGAACAGGTTCGTAACGAGATGTTTCTCCATCTCGACTACTACGTCACCGAGTCCTCCGGTCACAACTCGGAGTACAACCCGTGGTTCCGCAAGCGCAAAGACCTGATAGAGAAATACTGTACGCACGGGACCGGATGGAATCCGGGGGTGCACGCCTATATCCGCGACGGCTATCTCGAACGCGAAAAAAGCTGGCGGACCGAGATCGAAGAATGGCTCGCCTCCGACGAGGTCGACCTCGAACGGGGCCATGAGTACGCGGCGAGCATCTTCAACGCGACCGTCGGCGACGGCGCGCTTTTCGAGTTCAACGGCAACGTGCTCAATGCCGGACTTATCGAGAATCTTCCGCCGGGATGTTGCGTCGAGGTCCCCGTCGTCGCTTCAAGGGCGGGATTCCGGGCCGTTCACGTCGGCGAACTCCCGGCGCAGCTTGCCGTGCTCAACAACGTTTCCGCCCGGTGCGAAGAGCTGGCGGTAGAGGGCGCGTTGACCGGCGATCCCCGCAAGGTGTTCCATTCGATCTGTTTCGACCCGCTCACCTCCGCGGTGCTGAGCCTGGCGGAGATAAAAGAGATGGTCGATACGATGTTCGAAGAGAACCGCGAATGGCTTCCGGAGTTCACCGCGCTCAGTTGATCGCACTTTGTTCCGAAGCGGCGGAGGCGAGAATCGTCAGCATCTCTTCGTACCCGCAGGCCTCCATCAACTCGGTTCGCAGCTTTGCGGCGCCGGAGAACCCGGAGACATAGGTCTTCGCGAACTTCTTTACGACGTTGAAGTTCTTCTCGTTTCCCCACGCTTCCCGATGCAACGCGATGTGCCGGCGGTAGAGCGAAAGCTTTTCACACGACGGGAGGTCGGCGAAAGGGGGCGACGGATCTCCCGAATCGGATCGTCGAAAGATAAAGAGGTCGTGAAAGACCCCGCGTCCGACCATTACTCCGTCGACGCCGTACCGCGAGGGAAACTCCTCAAGCTGCCGGTTCTCTACGACGTCGCCGTTGCCCAGGATGATCGTCCGCGAACCCATCGCGTTCCTGAGTTCGACGACTTTCCGGACCTCGTTCCAGTCGGCCGGGACATCGGACATGTCGCGCGCCGTCCGCCCGTGCACCGTGAGGAGCGCCGGCTGCAGGTCGAGCAGGAACGCCGCCCACTCCTCCGTTTTTTTTTCGCGGAATCCGATCCTCGTTTTGACGCTTACAGGGAGGGGCGCCGCCCCCTCGCGGGCGGCGTCGACAAGCTCGGCGGCGAGAGGTGGATCGTCGATCAGAGCCGCGCATGCTCCGTTGCGAACGATCTTTTTCACCGGGCAGCCCATGTTGATGTCGATGCCGTCGAACCCGAGGGCGCGAATCATTCCCGCGGCGCGGTAGAAGCGTTCAGGGCTGGTTCCCCAGATCTGCGCGACGATCGGGCGCTCCTCTTCGGTGTAGTCGAGTCGGTGGGCGACCGCGTCGTGCCCCGCCGAGCACAGTCCGTCGCAACTTACAAACTCGGTAAAGTAGACGTCCGGTGGAAACGTCGACGCCACGACGCGGCGAAAGACCGTGTCGGTTACATCCTCCATCGGGGCCAGCGCCCGGATCGGTCGCCGAAGCCGGGCCCAAAACCCCTGCCGCCCCTTCATTCGGTTTCCAGATAGCGTCGCAGCTCTTCGTCCATCGGATGGTCGAGCTGGACGTGCCGGCGGAGAAGCGCCGCTCGTAACTCTTAGGGCGGGACGTCGGGAAGCGCGCACCCGCGCCGGCCGGCGATCGCGGTCGCGGTTCCCGCCGCCTGGCCCAGCTGCATCATGGTTCGCGACAGCCTGCAACTCGACGCCGCGATCGAGCTGAAGCTCGACGCGCGGCAGGCGACGAGCAGATTCGAAAAACCTTTCGGGATAAGGCAGCGGTAAGGAATGGCGAAAGGCTCGTCGAGCTCCTTCGTGCCTCCCTTCTCCCCGTGGCGGTCGAGCGCGTGGTCGGCAATCGCGACGGTGTCGTGATGACGGCGCGCCCGAATCCCGTCGGTAATATCCGATTCGGTCAATACGTACTCGCCGACGACTCGTCTCGATTCGCGCACGCCGATCGCCTCGGCTATCGAACGGATCTCATACTCGCGGTATTCAGGATAGTTCGTCTGCATCCATCGCCAATGGGCGAGCACCCGGCGGCGACACTCGGCGTACGCCTGTTCGTGCGGCATCGACAGGTACTCACGACCTTCCATCGTGGGAAGCATGTTGATGTTCCTGTCTCCCGACGGGAGCTCGAATATGGCCGCCGCGGGGAAGTCCGCTTGCCCGCGGCATTCGGCGAGCGTCTCTCCCGGCACAATCACGCCGGTGTCACGGGACCCGCCGGTGGTCCGACGGGTAATCCGATACATAAGGGTAACGCCGTTGATCCTGTCGTTCGCTTCATCGGGCGCCGACGGCTCCCCGAACCGTTCTTTCGCTTCCTGTCCGATCATGATCTCGCATCCGGCCGCGGCGCACAGTTCGCCGTCTCCGGTAGCGTCGATATAGTAGTCGGCGATCACTTCGGCGTCGTCGCTCAGGCGAACGGACTCTATCCGTCCGGAATCGAGTCGAACCGTCGAAAAAGAGGTTTCGTATCGCACCGCGCATTTTCCCGTTTCGCCGAGCATCGCGCGGAGCACTTCCTCGTAGTCCGCCGGTTCAAAACAAACGCCATGAAGCTTCTCTCGGGCAAAAGCTTCGTCGTCGGCAAGACTGCGCATTCCGTGCCGGACCGTAGTATCGACGTACGCAAGCCGGGGATCGACAATATGCTCGCCCCCGGGTATTACGTCGAATCCGTCCCAAAGACAGTGACGACCGTATGAATAGATACCGACCGCACCGGGACGATTCTTGAGCCGCTTGTAGACTTCAAACGGAAAGCCGGTCCCGCCGGCGACCGGTTCCCAGTTATTGACGCCGCACCTGGTCGCGTTTCCGCCGAGTCGCGCGGTTTTCTCGACGAGGAGAACGTCAAGACCCGCGCGAGCCGCCGCCAGGGCCGCGCCGAATCCTCCCGATCCACCACCGAAGACGACGAGGTCGGGCTGCAGCGAGTGTGCGTCGTTTTGCATAACGGAGCGATGGTACCAGCTTTTGGACGGATGATCAGCCGTCGGCGTCAGTTGAATCGGTGGAGCAGTCGACCTTCGGGGAGTAGCTCCTTCGCCTCGCGAGGCATGTCGTAGGTTTGTACGACGTTTACCAACGCCTGGGCGCAGGCGAGCAGGCGCTGCGACGTCGAAGATATCTCGAGGAAAAGCTGTTTCTCCGCCGGAGAAAAAGCGTCGAGGCCCGACACCAGGAACGAAGCGCGCTCCGGATCCATCCGGTACAGCGCATCCAGATCGATGTCCGACCCGGTGATTATCGCTAACCGTTCGAGATGCGAGACTGCCTGAGAGAGCAGACTCTGCAGGATCGCGGTCTCGCGCTCCGCGCCGTCGTCCAGATAGGCTATCGTCCCCGAGATGTAGGGCTCGGTGTGAAAGACGTCTATCAGGCGAAAAAGTCGCTCGCCGCGCGTGACGATATCGAGTCTTCCGTCCGCATAACGCTTAAGGCCTTCTTCTATCCTCGCCGTGCATCCGACGGTGTGCATCTGCGACTCTTCGGTAAACACAATGCCGAACGGTTCGTCGTTTTGGATGCATTCGGTGACCAGTCGTTTGTAGCGTTCCTCGAAAATGTGCAGCGGTAGCGGCAGGCCGGGAAACAGCACTTCTCCGAGCGGGAACAGATTCAGTCTTGTCGGTTCTTCAGCCATCTGCTCTCGCAAGTATACTATCGTTTGGCGACGAAACGCCAGTCGCCGTTGTTCTGCGCAAGGGTCCTCATTTTGAAACTGAAACTACCGTTTGCTTCGCCTTTCTCTGCATGTTTTTGTGACGCCTCTTCATTTTATGGGGATATCTATCGATAATTGTAGATATGCTTCATCCTGAGGATCGCAGGCGCGAATTGTGGGACATCGTCGTGCTCATAACCACGGTGGGCGGGGCGTTGATCATTCCTCCGTCGATCATATTCGGGTTCGCGCTCAGACCGCTGATTATCGTGCTCAACGCCGTCATCACGGCGGTATTCGTGTTCGATATCGTCCTGGCGTTCAATACGTCGTTTCTTTCTCAAGGGAAGGTCACCGACGATCGCCGTCTCGTCGCGTCGCGATATCTGCGCGGCTCGTTCGCGCTCGACCTCGCCGCCGCACTTCCCGTCTGGCTGATCATTATTGCCGTCGCTCCGCCGGCGAGCAATCCGACCTACCTGCTCGGGTTGAACGTTCTGCTCAAGTTGCTCCGCATCAACCGCACTCTGAGGAAAATCGCGGGAAACGCGATAAATCCCGCCATTCTTCGGCTCTTCCTGCTCGTTTTTTGGATCCTTCTCGCGGCGCACTTCGTTGCGTGCGGATGGATATACATAGGCGGGGGCGACTCGGTCGGGGTTTCGAACGGCGAACGTTACCTGACCGCCTATTACTGGACGATTACGACGCTGACCACGATCGGCTACGGCGACATCACACCCGAGGCGCCCCGGCAAATCATCTACGTGATTATCATCGAGCTGCTCGGTGCGGGAATGTACGGTTTGGTCATTGGTAATATCGCGAACCTCATCGCCAACATCGACGTCGCCAAGACGCAGTACAAGGAGAAGCTCGACAAAATCAACGCGTTTCTCAAGTACAGGAACATACCCAGCGCGCTTCAGCGGAAAATCAACGACTACTACAACTACCTGTGGGAGAGCAGGAGAGGATACGACGAGTCTTCGGTGCTCGAAGATCTCCCGGACCCGCTCAAGGTATCGGTCTCGCTCTACCTGAACAAAGAGATCATCGAGAAAGTGCCTATCTTCGAAAAGGCGAGCGACGACCTCATCCGCGACATTATCATGAATCTTCAGCCGGTGGTGTTTACGCCGGGAGACTATATCGTTACCGCCGGAGAGCTCGGTTTCGATATGTTCTTTATCAGCAAGGGGTCGGTCGATGTGGTTTCCGCCGACGAGAAGACCGTCTACGCGACACTGACCACCGGGCAGTTCTTCGGCGAAATTGCGCTGCTTCTGAGTATGCCTCGAACGGCCACGATAATCGCCCGGGAGTATTGCGATCTCTACAGGCTGGACAAAGATACTTTCGACCGCGTGTTGACGCGTCATCCCGGCTTCGCCGAGACGATTCAGGAACTTGCCGAGCGGCGCCGCGCCGAAAACGCCAAGGTCGCCGTGCAGCAATCGGAAGAACAAGAAGAGGAAGCGGGAGGCGACGATATCGAGCTGGAGCACGTGACCGGACTCGACGCGAAGCACAAGGGATACGAGATCACGATCGAGTGGGACGCGGTACACTACGCGAGTCACTACGAGATCGTCCGGAAGGATCCGAAGAGCGATAAGTGGAACTATCTTTCGAATAACGTTACCGTTCCCGTTTTTACCGATAAGTTGATCCTGCCCAACAGAACCAACGTCTATCGCGTTCGTGCGGTGGGAATCCAGGGACCCGGACCGTGGAGTGAACCGCTGATAGTAAAGAGGCCGCGCCGTTGATCCGCCGCTGACGGCGCGGGAGCTTGCGAGACGGATCGGCGTCGACCGAACCGGAGAGTCCAGGCGCCGGGCGCGCCTTCGGCCTGCAACTCGCCTCCCGCCGCCGCGCCCGACGGTTTCGTGTTTTTCGATTCACGGTGGTGAACCGCTTTCGCGCGGCCGCACTACCGCGCGGACCCCGGCGCCGTAGACGGCGAGCCGGTCGAGTACCCCGTTGATCGCCGGAGCGTCGAGCGGAAGGTGCTCGGTGATAACGCCTTCGAAATCGAGACGACCTGCCGCGGCAAGATCAAGCAACACCGGAAGCTCGCGGCGGAGGTGGTCCGAAACCCCGATCAGCTCGCGTTCGCGGCCGATGAGAAGGCGATAGGTGTCGATCGACACGGTCTCTTCGGCAATACCGGCAATCGCGGCGCGTCCGCCTCGCCTGAGCACGCGGAGGCTCTGTTCGATCGTCACCGGTTTTCCAAGAAGCTCGAGCGCGACGTGTACGCCTTCGCCGCCGGCGCGGCCGACAATCTCCTCCACCGGGTCCGCACGCGAGGCGTCTACGGGAACCGCTCCATAACGCGCGGCGCGTTCAAGTCGCGCTTCGTCGATGTCGACCGCGAACACTTCTCGTGCTCCGAGCTCTCTCAGAAGCTGAACCGCCGATAGCCCCAATCCACCGACGCCGAACACCGCGGCGCGTTCGGTAGGTTTGAACCGCGCTTTGCGTATCGCGTGGAAAGCGGTCGCGGTCGAACACATCATGATCGCCGCCGCCTCGAACGACACGTCGGCGGGAATGCGAACCACGTTGAACTCGGGCACCGAGACATATTCGGCAAATCCGCCGTCGCACGATTTTCCTATCATCGACGCGTCGCGGCAGAACTGTTCGGCGCCTTCGGAGCATGCTTCGCAGACGCGGCACGACTTCATGTAGTGGAGACACACTCTTTCTCCTGTCGCGTCGACGACGCCCGCGATTTCGTGACCGAGAGTAACGGGAAGCGAAGGCGGTGAAGCGACGCCCGTTCGATAGTGTGCATCGGAGTGACAGACGCCCGCCGCCTCGATACGAATAAGCACCTCGCCGGGTCCGGGGACCGGTACAGGAAGGAGCTGTTCCTCAAGCGGCGCTCCCACGCGAAGGAGTCGAACACTTCTCATCATGCGCGCCATGCCCCCTTCTACCAGCTATCCGGCGGGTCGACAAGCGCGCCGGAAGACGCCGAATCGTATCGGAGGACGGCTCGCCCGTCACCGGCGCGGTCGATGCGTTTCGGGAACAAAAAAAAGGAAATAGACGACCGCAGCCAGACCGATCCATCCGGTCACGATGCTCGCCGTGCCGAGGCTCAATACGTCGGCCAGCCCCCCGATTATCAGTGGGCCGACCGTGCTCCCGATGCCGGCGGTCAGAAACCAGAGACCGAGAAAGGCGCCGGTGTTTTTCTCGGGCGCGAGATCGGCGCCGAGCGTCATCACGATGCCCGCTCCAAGACCGTTTCCGAAACCGATCGCAAGCCCGACGGCGAGCAGGGCGGCGAATCCTCGCGAGAGCGGGAGCAGAAGAAGAGAGACGGACATAACGGCCAGGCTCGGGACGCCGGTCCATTTGCGCCCGTATCGATCCATAACCATTCCCGCCGGCGCAAACAGCAACATATCGAGACCTGAAGAGAGCCCTACTACCAGTCCGATAGCTACGACGTCGAGTGAGATGGCGTCACCCCACAGCGGGAAAATGGCCTGCCGCGCCGATCGAACCACCGAGAATCCGAAAGCGACAAGACCCACGGTAAGGAAGCTCCTGCGCTGGTTCTTGAAAACGGCGCCTATTTCGGCAAGCGGGCTCGACTTCCGCGGCGTGCGCGACTCGACCTCCGGCGCCGCCGCTGAAACGGCCTCCGGCGCCGGCTGCGCCGAACGGCCGGTCCGGCCGGGCTGCGGCGTCACCGAAAGCGGATTCTTCTTCCCGGGGAAAAGATAGAGAAGGAACGCGACGGCCACCAACGCGCTCTGCGCGAGGAACGTCGCCGGGTAGCCGAACGACTTCGCGACGAACCCGCCGATAATCGGTCCCAGGAATCCCCCCACTCGTATGGTTCCTCCGACGGCGGATATCGCCCGCCCGCGTTGTCCGGGTGCGACGAGATCTCTGATATAGTCCACGCGCGTAATCGCCCAGGTGGAGCGAAGCCCCCCCGCAAGAAAAGTGCACAACGACAGCAACGCAATCGATCGCGAAAGGCCGGTCGCCAAGGCGGCGAGCAACGCACCGATTGTCGAGAGCAGCAGAAGCCTTCTGTTTCCGATCCGCGACAAAAGCATGCCAGCAGGCAGATTGATCAACAACTGACCGAAGCCGCGAAGCGAGACGACTGCGCCGGCGACGGCGAGGCTCCCGCCGAGCGCCGTGGCATACAGCGGTACCACCGGAGCGACCATCCCGTATCCGACGAACATAAGGAATCCGGGGAGGTAGACGGTGCGGGCGAGGACGACGATCAGACGCTTCTCGGACGACATTCCGGCAAAGATACCTCGGATGAACTCCCGTGTATATTCCGGTGTACATTCCGGCCGACCCGACAAGACGTTTGGACGAAAAGGCGCCCGACCAACGCGATTACGCGTGCCGAGATTCTCCGAATTTGGACATTCGTCGCGGCAGCGCATAGACTTGAAGATGAAGCATGATTCACGCAGGAGGAAGACGTATGACCATATCAAGCACCGCGTTCGGTCATAACGGAACCATCCCGCGCGCCTACACATGCGACGGCGTCGACGTCAATCCGCCTCTGACCGTCAAAGCGATTCCGGTGGGTGCGAAAACCCTCGCGCTGATCGTCGACGACCCCGATGCGCCGGGACGAACATGGGTCCATTGGGTCGTGTTCAACATTCCGCCCGAAGGAGAAATCGCCGAAAACTCGGTCCCCGGAACGCAGGGACGCAACGACTTCAGGCGCACCGCCTACGGCGGACCGTGTCCTCCCTCCGGCATACACCGGTATTTTTTCAAACTCTATGCGCTCGACCGCCGGCTTGATATCGCCGAAGGGGCCGACAAAAGGCAACTGCTCGCCGCGATGAAAGGGCACGTCCTCGACACCGCCGAGCTCGTCGGTCTCTACGGTCGGGGATAGCCCACGAATCGATACCGGCCGGCCGGTCGCCGTTTTCATCGGGCGCACGACCGTGATAAGGTAGGATCTGTCGTGGTCGCACGGATCGCGACACCCGAATGCGGCAGTACACGAGGTGGCGAATGGACTTCTCGATACTTAGGAAACTCCAGATACGAAACGACAAGAAGGTGGTTCTTCTTATCATGGACGGACTCGGAGGGCTTCCGTTTGCGCCGGGAGGCAAGACCGAGCTCGAGACCGCGAAGACGCCGGTGCTCGACCGGCTGGCCGCCGAAGGCGTGTGCGGACTCCATCAGCCGATCGGGGCGGGGATAACTCCCGGAAGCGGCCCCGCGCATCTCGGCGTCTTCGGGTACGATCCCATTGCGCATCAGGTCGGCCGCGGGGTTCTCGAAGCGATCGGCATCAACTTCGATTTGCAGGACGGGGACGTCGCCGCGCGCGGCAACTTTTGCACGGTCGACGAAGCCGGCCTGATTACCGATCGCCGCGCCGGGCGTATTGCGACCGAGCTCAACGAGAAGCTCTGCGAAAAGCTCAGGACCATCGAAGTCCCCGGAGTGGAGGTATTCGTCGATCCGGTCAAGGAGCATCGTCTGCTGGTCGTGCTGCGCGGCGAAGGACTCTCGGGCGACATCGAAGACACCGATCCACAGGCCGAAGGAAAAGCGCCTCTCGAGCCGAAACCGCTCTCCGCCGCTTCTGAGAAAACGGCCGGGTTATTCAAGCGGTTTCTCGATCAGGCTCGGAAGCTTCTTTCGGACGAGCACCCGGCGAATATGATGACCTTGCGCGGGTTTGCGTCCAGACCGAAGTGGCCCGGCTACCGGGACGTGTTCGGGGTCCGCGCGGCGGCGATCGCGAGCTATCCGATGTATCGCGGCGTGGCGAGTCTCGTGGGGATGGACGTGGTCGAGACAGGCCAGGAGATCGCGGACGAGTTAGCCACTCTTGAACAGCTCTGGAACGAGTACGACTTTTTCTTTTTTCACGTCAAAAAGAGCGACAGCTACGGCGAAAACGGCGATTTCGACTCGAAAGTGCACGTGATCGAAGAGGTGGACGCACACCTCCGTCGGCTGCTAGATTTGAAGCCCGACGTCATCGTGGTGACCGGAGACCACTCGACGCCGGCGGCGATGAAGTCGCATAGCTGGCACCCGGTTCCCGTTCTGATCTGGGGCTCGACCGTTCGCCCCGACACGGTCACCGAGTTCGGCGAGCGGTCCTGCGCGGCCGGCGCGTTGGGGAGCCGAATTGCCGCGGTGGATCTGATGCCGATCGCCATGGCCCACGCGGGCAGGATCGAAAAGTTCGGCGCCTGAGACGGCGATGGCCGAAAAGCCGGCGCTCGAGGAATCGGCCGCGCCGTAGACGGCCGTCGTCGGGCCCGACGACGGCCTGATATTGATAGTTCATTTTTGCTGTGACGAGGAGGGCGGATGGATTTTTCCGAATTGGTGCGGAAATCGCGGAGCTACCGAGTCTTCGATGAGAGTCGGAGGATTCCCTCCGAGACGCTTCGCGAGCTGGTCGAGCTGACCCGATACGCGCCGAGCGGCGCGAACATGCAACCGTTGCGATATCTGTTGATATCTTCCGCGGAGCAATGCGGAGCGGTGTTCCCGAGTCTCGCGTGGGCCGGTTATCTTCAAACCTGGCCCGGTCCCGAACCCGGAGAACGACCGGTCGCCTACATCATCATGCTTCTCGATACCGAAGTGTCACGCCAGGCGCATTCCGACGTCGGCATCGCCGCACAGACGATTATGCTCGGTGCGGCCGAGCGCGGTATCGGCGGGTGCATGCTGGGCGCGGTCCGTCGCGAAGCCGTGCGCGAAACGTTGAAAATCCCCGACAGATACGAAATCGCGCTTGTTCTGGCGCTCGGATATCCCGCCGAAACGGTCGTGATCGAAGAGGTAGGGCCGGACGGCGACATCAAGTATTATCGCGACGAAGTCGGAGTGCACCATGTGCCGAAGCGCGGCCTCGATGAACTGATAGTCTCGTTCCGATGATTCCCGCGACTATTCCGCCGGGCCGTATCGTTCTCCCCACCGCGGAGCGACCCGGCGTCCGGAAACGAGAAGGTCGGCCGCTTCATCGGCGGTGAGCGGTCGGAAGCGGCGGAGATAGGCGAGATTCGCGTCGATTTCTTCGGAGCGGTAACAGCCGATCACCACCGATGAGATTCCCGGGAGCGAGAGTCCGTATCGGAACGCCGTTTCGTGGTCGCCCCCCTCTCTCGCCTCGAGCGCCGACGGGACGGGTTTTTTGTAGACCATTTCCGGCGCTCCCCCGTAGAGTTTCATCGCGATGACGCCGACACCGCGTTCCTTGGCGACGGGAACCAGTTTCCGCTCGAATCCATATATGTGAGACTCGATATAGTTGATCGCGATCATCACGACATCGATAGCATCGCACTCTCTTACCACGCGCGCGGCTCTCGCCGCCTGATTATGAGCGGTAAAACCGATGAATCGGGCGAGGCCGCGCCGTTTCATGTCGATCAAAGCCGCGAGTGCCCCGTTGTCGCGCAACGCCTGGTCGACGTCCTGCTCTCCAAGGGAATGAATGTAGGCGATGTCGACATAATCGGTTCTTAACTCGCGGAGTGACTTTTCGAAGGTGCGCGTACAGGCTTCTCCGTCGGCGGTCGGCGCCTTCGTCGCCAGGACAACATCTTCGCGCCTGCCTCTTATCGCTCGGGCAATTTGACGATGGGCGGTTCCGTAGCCGGGTGAGGTGTCGATAAACGTGATTCCGCAGTCGAGCGCATACCGATATAGTCGCACGGCCTTCCGATCGGACAGGCCCATTCCACCTTCGCCCGTTCCGAGGCCGAGAACGGGAATGTCGAGGCCACTCACCCCGAGAGGCCGTCTCGGAATATTCATGCGATCGAAGAAATCAATCCTTTTGGATTCTCAAATAATGCGACAGCAACGCGATCCCGACGGCGAGGTTCTCGTTTCGCACGACGACGTCTTCGGGAACTTCGAGTCGTGCGGGGGCGAAATTCCAGATCGCCTTGATGCCGAGCTCGACAACCTGGTCGCAGACGCTCTGCGCGGCGCGCTTCGGCACGGTGATAATCGCGATACCGATATCGAAGCTGTTTACCACACGCGGAAGCGAATCGGTGGAGAGGATCGTAAAATCGCCGATTTCCGAACCCACACGATCGGGCGAGCTGTCGAAAACTCCGACGATCTTCATCCCATATTCGGCAAAACCCGGATACTCGACGAGCGCCGATCCGAGCTTGCCGGCGCCGATGAGAATGGCCGTATTCTGATAGTTGATGCCGAGAAAATCGGCTATCGCTTTTTTCAGGCCGGTCACCGAGTAGCCGGATTTAGGCTTGCCGCGGTAGCCGATTACCGAAACGTCTTTCCGCACCTGCGTGTCGTCCACCTGCATAAAAGTGGCGAGATACTTCGACGATACGTACTGCTCGCCGCGAAGCTCGAGATCGGCGAGAATCTGATGGTACAGCGGAATCCTGCGTAAGGTCTGTTCGGCGATAACAGTTCCTCTTTTCTACGAAAGGTTGAATTGTATGATACTGTATACACCCGGGCGCGTCAACAACGCCACGTCGCCGGCAACAAGTGTTGCCGGCTGCAAATGGTGATATACTCCGGTAGAATGATTTCTCTTGTCAGGACGCCGCGTGGCGGTCGAGGTGTTTTATTTGCCCTGCTGTCGACGATCGTTGCAAGCGCCTTGGTCAGCTGTTTCGAACCGATTCAGCAAGATCTGCTTATCATCGTTGCCGACGATTACGCACCGACTCTCACGATCACATCCCCGGAGTTCGGAGCTTCGTACGTCTCACGCATGTCCGTCGCGGGAACGATCATCGATTCTTCGCAGTCCGAAGGCGATGGAATGGGCAAGCTCGGGTCGGTTACTCTCTCTTTTCTCGAGGAATCTCACAAGAATCGCGCGGTCTATTTCACCGAAGACGGTTCGATTGACAGCATCGATCCGATCGCCGAAGACGACGAGTATTTCGACGGCGATTTCTTTACCTACGATCCGGAAACCGGCGCCTTTGCCTTTTCGTTCGATACCTACGGACTTGAAGGCGATCAGTATCTCACGCTTACCGTCGAGGACCGGAACGGCAACCAGACCTCGCACGAGATTACCCTCATCGATCCGCTCATAGGGCCCGACATTTCCATCGACTCACCGGGGAACAACTCCTACTACGCGTCCACCGTTTCGGTCGCCGGCACCGTACGCGACCGGGGCTCGCTCGGCAGCGATCCCACCGTCGACGAAGTAAAGGAGCTTTCATACACCATCAACTCTCAGTTCATGAGCCTTGTGGATTTCTCGTCCGACGGCTCGTTCAGCTTCACTTTCGATGCGACCGAGTACTCCGAAACGATTCGCCTTGGCCTTACGGCGGTCGACAAAAATGGGCGCGAGAACACCGAGTCGATCGATCTGCCGAGTTTTTCAAGCGGACCCGACATCGAAATCATTTCACCCGCCGCAAACTCAGGCTATTTCTCGTCAGTCCAGGTCGTCGGAACCGTTCATGACCAGGGAGACACCTCCGCATCGGAGGTCGATACTCTCACCTATACGATCCCCAATCTCTCGGTCGTAAACGAACCGATCAGTTTCAGCGCCGCAAACGGGTCGTTCGTGTTCGAGTTCTATCCGTCGGGGTACAGCGGCAATCTCTCCGTTTCGATCACGGCGACCGACTTCAACGGCAGGGACACCACCGAGACGCTTGTGCTTCTCGGCGATTCCATCGGTCCGACGCTGTCGGTAACCTCGCCGAACAACAATTCTTACTATCGGTCGTCGGTGACCGTGACGGGGACGGTCAGAGATCGTGACTCAACGGCGGACTCACCGACCCTCAATGAGCTTGACTATATGGAGTACCAGGTCGCCGGTCAGGCGGCGGTCCGGTTCGCCGACGATCCGGACGCGAGTTTCGACGCGGCGTCGGGTACCTTTTACTTCACGTTCGGCACGATCGGATTGTCCGGCACTCTGTCGGTGTTGGTCCGTGCCGTGGATCTGAACGGTCGCGTCACGACGCAATCGGTCGAACTCTTGAGCTATTCATCGGGCCCGGTCGTCGACATCTACTCGCCGTCTCAGAATTCGAATTATGTGTCGTCGGTCACGGTTACCGGTCGGGTCTCCGATCAGGACAGCGCCGGGGCGACCTACGGCGAGGTGGCATCGCTCGTATACTCGGTCCCCGCTCTCTCGGTACAGGGGACGGTCGCCTTCGATACCGCCGACGGAACCTTCTCGTTTGCCTTCGATACGAGCGGATACAAGAACACGCTGTCGGTAACGATAACCGCCGCCGATCTGAACGGTCGAACGACGACCGAAACGCTCGTGCTTCTCGGCGACTCGGTGGGGCCGGTCGCCACTATCGATTCTCCTTCGGACAATACCTACTACCGCTCTCAAGTCGCGGTAACCGGTACGGTTCGTGATCGCGATTCAAGCGCCGCGTCTCCGACCATCGGCGAGCTGGCCCTGTTCGAGTATCGGGTGGGCGGTTTGCCCGCGATCGAGGTTCCGATTGCCGACATCGATGCGACGACCGGCGACTACGCCTTTACCTTCAGCACGGTCGGGTTGTCGGGGACGCTCGTGCTCGAGATTCGCGCGGTGGACAAGAACGGCCGGGAGACCGTCCAGTCGATCGATCTCTTGAGCTATTCAACGGGTCCGACAATCGAAGTGTACGAGCCGATACCCAACTCCAGTTACACATCGACGGTGATCGTTCAGGGCAAAGTGTCGGACCAGGAGAGCGGCGGCGCTAGTTGGGCGGAAGTGGCGAATCCGTTGAGTTACAGCGTGCTGAGCCTTTCGCTACAGGACACCGTCGCTTTCGATACGAGCGACGGGACGTTCAGTTTTGCGGTGGATACCGGCGGGTATAACCGGAACATTTCTATCAATATTACGGCGTTGGATCTGAACAGCCGTTCCTCTTCGACAACGGTCACGCTTCTCGGCGATAGCGTGGGACCGACTGTTGCCGTCACGTCTCCGGTATCGAACTCACGGTATGAATCGGAAGTAACCGTGACCGGCGCCGTACGCGATCGCGAATCAACGGCCGGTGCTCCCACGACCGACGAGATTCAGTCGCTCATCTATACGATCCTCGGCACTTCCGACGGTGATGCGGTCGCGTACGACGCCGCGACCGGAGCATTCGCCTTTACGTTCGATACGACCGGCTACACCGACAACGTCGTAGTCCAGGTTGCCGCGACCGACCGGAACAACCGGGAAACGAACGCACAGGTCGTGCTTCTGCCGTATTCGACCGGGCCGACTCTTACTGTCTCTTCGCCGGTAAACTACAGCAAGTATCGGTCGACGGTTACCCTGTCGGGCTCGGTACGCGACCAGAGCTCCGGTGCGGCGAATCCGACGGTGGATGAAATCGGCGCCCTCACCTATACGCTTCTCGGAACGACCGTGGTCGACCAACCGATCGTTTGGGGCGCCGACGGTTCGTTCTCGACGGACTTTTCGACGGTCGGAAGAACCGGCACGATTTTTGTCGAGTTGACGGTTGTGGATAAAAACGGCCGAGACACCACAGAGACGGTCGTGCTTAATGATTATGATGTAGGGCCGGATCTCACCATCATATCTCCCGCATCTTTCTCCGAATTCACATCGAGCGTTTCGGTAACGGGTATCGTCGAGGATCAGGACACCTCCTCGTTCAGCATCGACGAGGTAGCCTCGGTCCGCTATTCGGTGCCGGCGTTGAGCATCTCCGATGTCGATGTGCCTTTCGATGCCGGAGACGGGAGTTTCACGTTCAGTTTTTCGACGGTGGGTCATCGCAGCGACTTTTTCGTTACAATCGAAGCCTTCGACGCGAACGGACGATCGAGCGTCGCCACGCTGAATCTTCTGAACGACGACCGGGGACCGCTTCTCACGCTCACATCGCCGGCGGATCAGGAAGCCTATAAGTTCAACGTCTCGATCCAAGGATCGGTGCAGAACGATTCGGGCGACTCCGGACTGGACGAAATCGACTTCTCGACGCTTCGATACGAGGTACCGGCGAAGGCGGACGTCGTCTACGCGGAGACCGATTTCACAGCTTTCGATCCGCTGACCGGAGCGTTCAGCGATACCTATGCCATTCCCTCCGGCACAACGGGTAATCTGAAAATAAACTTCATCGTCGCCGACAAGAATGGAAATGAAACCGTGCAGGTCGTGGATCTTCTCGACAGTGCCACCGGACCTGAGATTGCGTTTTCCCTACCTGCCGAAAACACGGCCTACTACTATTCCTACGACAATCCGGTTTCGGTGACTATCGTCGGGCAGGCCGCCGACCCGGGATCCGTGCAGTGGAGCGCAATGACCTATCTTGTCGAGCCTGCGACCACTTTCGATACCGATATAACGAGCTATAACAGCACAACAGGTGTTTTCGATTTCGTCGTTGATTTCGCCGACAGCGCGACGAGTTCTCTGCCCGGCCAGGCGGTCAAAGTTACGGTCCAGGCGCGCGACATCGTGGGGCGTTCATCCAGCACCGAACTCGTCTTCGCGGATGATTCCACAGTACCCACGATCGTTGACTCGGTCGTCGCCGCGGACAACTCGTATGTCGATTTGACCTTCTCGGAGGGTGTCTGGTCCCAAGCGCTGCGCGTCGGCGCCCTCGGCGCGAGTGATTTTTCGCTGACACTGAATCAGTCCGCCGATTACGACGGATCTTCGAATCTGCAGGACATCGGGGCGGGCGCTACTGCGATGAGCATATCGTCTGTTACCAACGCCGACGGAACCGCGCTCGTCGGCGGCGAGACGGTTGTGCGCGTGTGGCTCACCCTGACCGGGCTTCCCGACGGATTCGATACCTTCGACGTCGGACCGGCGTCGATCGAAGCGGGAGCTGCAACGGCGATACATGATCGGGGGACGAATCCTGTCGGAGCCGGTCGGAGCGGGGTCGGACTGCACGATCAGAAACGACCATACGTCGTAAGCGTGGCGACACCGGTATCCACCGGCGAGGATTTCAAAGCAGGCGAGTCCGTCGATTTTACCGTCACGTTCAATGAGATCGTCAGCATAACCGGCACGCCGACCTTTGCGCTCAACACGGGCGCGACTGCCGGCTATATCTCCGGCAGCGGCACGAACGTTGCCACCTTCCGCTACAATGTGGCGGCGGGCGAAAATACATCCGCGCTCGACTATCCCGCATCGACCGCGATCTCTCTCATCGCATCGTCGATTGTTGATAGTTCCGGTAACGCGCTGGTGACGGATCTGCCCGCTCCGGGAGCGATTGCCGCCAAAGCGATTGTCGTCGACACGCTCAAGCCCGCGGCGCCCCTCGGCCCGCTCGGAGAAGCGTATCTCGATCTCGCTGCAGACGACGATACGGGATTTTTCGACAACGACGACATTACTTTTGCGACAAGTGCGCTTTCCATATCGGGCATTGCCGAAGCCGGAACGATTATTCAGCTTTACGATAACGGGGCTCCGATTATCGGAGCGACCGCGACGGCCGATTTCTCGACCGGAGCGTTTACGATAGATATTTCGTACCTGGCCGACGGCAGCGACGATGGTGATCATCCGATCACGGCCACGGCTACCGATTCGGCCGGCAATATCTCCGACGCGTCTGCCTCGGGGTTGGTCGTTCACATCGATTCAGTCGCGCCGACGCCGACGTTCCGGCTGACGTACGACGCCGAGACCGCTCCCCGGAGCTCACCCATTGCCGAATCATCAAACGGCGGCTCGATCAACAACGCCGAAGATCCGGTGGCCGGTGACGGTTTTACGGTCTACGCCTCGAGCAACGAAGTAGGAAAAATCTATTTCGCCGATTCGACGGGCGGATATACCGCGGTGGCCGGCGCCGGAGGGCTTGACGAGAACGATTTGGGAACGCCGGCGGATATCACGACCGCCGGCGAAATCTCGACAATAGCGATCGGTTCGCGAGTCGCGGTCGAAAACCTCGTCTACGCCGTTTATGCGGCCGACATTGCGGGGAATGTATCGGCGCCGTCGGCTGAGACAGTGAGGATCGATCGGGTCGCACCGGCTGGATACGCAGCGACGATCGATCAGACGTACGCGAACGCGGGCAACGAGACGGCGGTGAGCTTTACCTTCAGCGGTGCGGAAGTGGAGGCCGGCTACAGCTACTCGATCGACGACCCGGCGAACGGAGCGACTACGCCGGTAACGGGGAGCGGCACGATATCGGGGGCGAATGAACAGATCGGCGGGATCGACGTGTCGAGTCTGGACGACGGG
>JAJRYZ010000179.1 GCA_024275515.1 Spirochaetota bacterium | reverse complement strand
CATCACCGACAACGATTTTCCTCAATTGTTTAGACTCTGTGACGGTCTGAAAGTGCATGATGTTTTGCTTCTGCTGGGTGAAACTTCGCACGACGAACTCTATGACGGCGACAGGCGTCGGGTTTCGGAACCGAATCTGCGGGAGAGAGTAGGCGTTTTGAAACGGGGAGGCCTTGATGTGCCTGCGCTGCAGTTTCCTCTTTCGTCTTCCGGAGTCTTCCTTGGGGAGGCCCCGGATGAACTTTACGGACTATGCGAGAGCATACGCATTATCGCTGATGTCGGTATCCGGACGGTCTGTATTCATCCCTGGCCTGAAAGTACGGGAGATCAAAAAGAAGACGAACGGCGATGGGATAGATTCATGCGTATCTACGGTCAGGTCATAAAAACTGCGGATGATTGCGGGGTGCGTGTGGCTACGCACGGCCACCGCATAAAGAAATATTTGCTCAACGCATGTCGTGAATACAAGAGAGTTTTCGAAGCATTGCCCTCGCCCGCGAGTGGCTTCACTTTTTGCATGGGGTGCTTGCACTACACCGGCGACGACCTGCCGAAATGCGTCGAGGAATTGTCGGACAGAATATTTCTGGTGCATGTGCGGGACTTGATAAGAAAGAGTTCCGGCACGGAGATCGAGGAGGTCGCTTTGGGAGAGGGGGAAGTTGATATTCCCGGCGCCATATCGGCGCTGGAAAGAGTCGGTTACGACGGACTTTTGTTTGTTGAGCACATACCTTCGATTCCGTGGGAAGGAAACAGAGACCTTCTGGCTCACGTTCAGGCCGTAGGCTTCATCAAGGCACTTCTCGGGAGTTGTAAGCATCGAGGTATATCATGATCAACGTAAACGAGCTGATTGCGTGCAGCGAAGAGCTTCATTTCAAGGAAATCCGCGACGGCGCCTTGCTGGGAAAGTTCGAAAAGATGCGGGCCGACCACGCCAGTTTGCAGGTGCTGGTTCTCGCCGCCCATGCCGGTGTCTCCGAGCACAGGCACCCGGACAAAGAGGAGTTTCAGTATGTGCTTTCGGGCACCGGAGAGGTTGAAATAGCAGGAGAGAAGGCGCCGGTTGCGCCGGGCAGCTTGGTGTTCATACCAACCGATGTGGCGCACTCCATAAGAAACGTCGAGAGCCGAAGCATGAAGGTGCTGGAGGTTTACGCACAATAGGTCGATTATGAAAAAGAACCGGCGCTCGAAGGGCGGCTTTGATTTCCGGAACGTCGGTTTATTCAGAAGAAGGACGCACGGGTAATATCCCGGTCGACCGGCTTGTCCGTCCGGGATGCTTAGCCTTTGTCAAAGGAGTCTCGTCTGATCTTGAGGCTGCAAAAGCTGCGCGTCGTCTGTTCTATGGCTTCCTCTACAGGCACCCTTTCAATGCTCGATGCGCCGACGAATCCTGCGGCATCCGTAGATTCGAGCGCACGGGCGACGTTTTCGACGGTTGAGAACGGCCCCCCATGAATCAACAGGATCGGTCGACGGTTTGCGTTTTTTACGGCGCGGCAGATCTCCCGCACCCCTTCGATGGCGCTGTCAATAGTCATGCTCAACTCTTCGCCTACGCCGACGCTGCCGCCCATCGTCGTGCCCATGTGGGCAACAACCACGTCTATGTCGGCACGACTCGCCAAAACGGCTTCATCCGACGTAAAAGCATAGGCCATAGTGAATAGGTCGAGTTCCTTGGCGATCTTCAACATTTCGATCTCACGTGAATACCCCAGCCCGAGGGATTCGATTTTTCGCCTGAAGTTGCCGTCGAAAACGGCAACGGTTGGAAAGTTGATTACTCCCGCGAACCCCACTTCTTTCACCTTCTCCAAAAAACGCTCAATACTGCGCGTCGGATCGGTGCCGTTGACGCCGGCGATAACAGGTGTCTTCCTGACCACGGGGAGTATTTGTCGTTCTCCCATTTGCATTACTATCTCGTTGGCGTCGCCGTAGGATAGGATGCCGGCGACCGACGGCAATCCGGACATACGAAAACGCCCGGAATTGTAAACCATAATGAGATCAACTCCGCCTTTCTCTTCACATTTGGCCGAGATTCCGGTGCCGGCGCCGGCCGCAATGACCGCATGCCCGGCGGCAAGCTTGTTTTGAAGCCGAAGCAGCACTTCGCTTCTGCTGAATCTCATACCCATCCGCCGTCGCTCCTCTTTTAACTCGCAGAATAAGCGTCACTGTTTTCCAGAAGTCTCAGAAACAACTCCGCCACCTTTCGAGCGAAAGAAGAGTCGTTGATGTGAGCATCGACTTTGACGAGGTCGATATGTGCCGCCAGATGTTTTTCCAATGACTCAGTGAATGCTTGATTCGACTCTTGATCGTAGAAAGGTTTTCCCGGCTTGTTATACTCGGAGAATCCACCCAACGGGATGACTACCGCCGTCGGTCCCGATGATGAATTGAGTTTTTTTGCCATTATCCGCCCCAACTCGGCACTCTCATTCAGGCTTATTTTCACCAGAGTGGCGCCGCTGGTGTGCCGGCAAAACAACCTGCCCTTGAAAGCCGGCGGGACGGTCGCTTCGGCGCCGAAATTGATCGTCTCTATGGCGCCCGGGCAAACAACTTGAGGAATCCCCTTGTCTGCAGCCGCGTCGAGCCGTGCGGGACCGGCCGAACGTATGCCGCCGGCCAGTTCGTCCGTCAGTTCCGTCGTGGTAATGTCCACGACTCCGGCCACCAGACCCGAACGAATAAGTTCCTCCATCGTCCTGCCTCCGGCGCCGTTTGCATGAAAGACCAACGGAGTCAATCCTCTTGACTCCAGTACCTTCTTTACCCTGCTTACGCACGGGGTGGTGATTCCAAACATCGTGAGGGCTATTGTCACCGTCCCGTTTTCCAGCGACGGCATGGTAGAACTCTCGGCGAGACTGCAGATCATGAGAGAGGCGTTTCGCAGAACCGCTGTCAGAATCGGATTAAGACCTTCTATGTCGGTTATCGAGGGATAGAGGATAATGTCTTTGCCCCTCAGAAAATGGCTTACGTCTGCGTTCAATACGGTTGAAACCATGATCTTGGGAAACCCAAGCGGCAAAACCTGCATGGATTCGGTGGCCAGTGCCGTTCCGCAACTTCCGCCCAACGCCAGCACTGCTCTGAAATCGGCACGTTCCCCACGAAGACGGGATAGTATGGACGAGAGCCCCCTGCTCATAACGGAGATTGCCTGCGTTCGCTCGGCGACGTCGGACAATTGAAGCAGCGTGTTTCCGCCCGCCTCCGCTACTTCTTGCCGCGAAATATCAGGTTTCACCGACGGCGCGCCGCCGAATCCCGTGTCGATCAAAAGAGGATTGTGCCCGCGTCTTTTGATTTCTTGGGCGACGAAGTCGGCCTCCTCCCCTTTGGTGTCCAAGCTGGCAACAACAGCAATAGTACAGCGGCGCACAGTTTACCCTACCGTCATAGTCTCCGTTTGCAGTCGATCATCGCATTCCGCCACGTCCCCGGACTATGGCCTCACGCCGATCCTTATCACATTCCAGGACAGCGCCGGAAGGCGGGTCGTCAGTGTGCCGTTTTCGACTTTTGCGCCGGAAATCGTACGAGGCGCCACGTTATCCGGATTCTCTTTCGTATTGGTCGCCTTTGCGTTCTCATGCTCCAGAGTAACATGCTCAACAACGTGGGGATCGGTCTGAGATCGCAGATCGCACTCCAGGAGAACGGGGTCGTCTTGACTGCGATTTACGGCGAAAATCGTCACTTGGCCGCTCCCCTCGTCATAGGTAGCCACGGATTCAAGATAAGGCACCTCGCCGAATTCCTTATTGTCGTACACAGGTGATTCTACCAGCACATCCAAGGCCACCCCGCGCCCGTACCTGGAAGCGTGCAAAAAAGGATAAAAAATCGTTTGACGCCAGGCCGGTCCCCCGTTCTCGGTCATGATGGGGGCGATTACGTTTACCAGTTGTGCCAGACAAGCTATCTTTACCCGGTCGGCATGTCGTAGCAGCGTGATCATCAAGCATCCCACGGCAAGAGCATCCTCAAACGTGTAAATGTCTTCCAATCGAGGTGGACCAACGGTCCATGGAGAACGGACGCTATTGTCGTGCGCGGTGTGAAACCAAACGTTCCACTCATCGAACGAGAGGTTGATCGTCTTCCGGCTGCGCTTTTTCGCTTTGACGAAATCACAGGCATTCGCAACAGCCGTGATGAATTCGTCCATGCCCAGCGATTGCGCCAGGTACGTCGGCAAATCGTCGGTTTCATTGCCGTAGTATGAATGAGGAGAAACATAGTCGACTTGATCGTAACAGAAGTCCAAAACCGTTGCTTCCCATTGAGGAAAGGTCGGCATCCTCCGGTTGGAACTGCCGCAGGCGACGAGTTCCAGAGTCGGATCGAAGAGTTTCATGGACTTGCCGACCTCGTTCGCCAACCGTCCATATTCCTCGGCGCCTTTGTGGCCGATTTGCCACGGCCCGTCCATTTCGTTTCCAAGACCCCAGACTTTGAAATCGTGTGGTTCCTTGATGCCGTGCGAGACCCTCAAATCACTCCAGTAAGTGCCCGAAGGATGATTGCAGTATTCAAGCAAACTTCTTGCCGCGTCTATGCCTCGAGATCCAAGATTAAGAACCATCATTACTTCCGAGCCCGCTCTTTTCGCCCACTCCGCAAACTCGTTGACCCCGATCTCATTCGGCTCGACGGCGTGCCACACAACATCAAGCCGTTTTGGGCGCTGTGCCACGGGGCCGACACTGTCTTCCCATCTGAACGCGGAAACGAAGTTTCCACCCGGGTAGCGCACGATAGGGACGTCGAGTTCTCTTACCAATTCGAGCACGTCCTTACGAAACCCACGGTCATCCGCGTGCGGATGAGCGGGTTCATAGATGCCTCCGTATACCGCCCGTCCGAGATGTTCTATGAAGGATCCGTAGATGCGTTTGTCTATTTCTCCGACGGTGCGCTCTTTGTCGATGATGATTCTGGCTTTCAGCATGATTGTCCTAATATCCACAGGAGATTCCGGTCGACCCAGCGAAAGACGAACGCCGACCATATTTCATTGACAACCATCATACCATTCAAATACCAATATGTCAAACAATGCCGCGCGTTTATGGGCCGATTCGCGGAAAAAACCCCGCCGACGGCACCGTTACGGTGGAAAGGTTGGACCGGCGTCGATGTCCCGCCTCCCGAATCCGTGTGTGCGCGGCTCAGAGCGCCCCCGCGCTCCGGGCGATGCCGAGAACATCCTCGACGTGGATCCGTTCGGGAAGAGACGGCTTCGAGGGGCCGAGAAACGAGAACACCGCGTCGTCGAACCGATGTTTTCCGCAGATCTCGGTCTGCTCGATCACGGGGCTTTGTCGGACGCGCCCGGAAAAGGCGACTCCGGGAGCCCCCATGAGCACGAGATCGGGCGCTCGCCCGCCGTAAGGTCCGTGATATATGTCTGCTCCGCGGAGGACCTCTCCGACGATCGGCTCACCGCCGATCGAGTAGGCGGAGAAGAGGTCGATCAGTTCGGTCAACAGCGCGTCCACGTCGCACTCCTCGACGCTCCCCGACGGATACCTATCCTTCCGGTGCAGGTAGATGCGTCCGGGATCCATGCAGAACGCCTTCGACTCCGGGAGAATGGACGCGTAGGACGGTCGATCCGAATCCTGCAGGCCGAGATACCCGTTTTCACACAGTACGGCGTTGATGTTCACGCCGAGGCGCTGTCGCTCGAACCCATGATCGGAAACGAGTACCAAGGTGTCGCCGTCGGAGAGCATGTTCAGGATGCGACCGATCGCCTCGTCCACCTGTTCGAAAAACGCGAGAAACTCTCTCCTGTACGGCGCGTTCGCATCCTCCCACCGGTCCCAAAAATAGTGGCACAATCGATCCGTACCGGTAATGACGAACATGAGCACATCCCAGAACTGTTCGGCCCAAAGCGTGTGCAGCATCTCCATGCGCGCGGCCAATACTTCCGAAAGACCGGTCAGGAACGACTGCTTCGAGGTGCGCAGAAGCGACATATCGACGTCGATCCGATAACCCGCGTCCTTGAACGACTGTATCCGACCCGGTGGATACACGGAGCGTTCGAGGTCGAGTGCGACGTACCCGGAGACCAGGGCGCCGGGAAGCCTCTCGGCCGGATACGTCTGTGGCACGTTCATAATAAGATATTGTTTTTCGTCGTCCCGGCGCCAGAAAGGCTTCGCCTTGAGCGTCCTGAACGACGTGAATCCCAGCGTATAGGTGTTGTCGATGATGTCGGTGAAACCGAACACGTTGTGAGATCCCGCGTCCGTTCCGGTAACGATCGAGGACCACGCGGTCGAAGACACCTCAGGTATCGAGGAGTACATCCGTCGTACCTCGGCGGTCTCGAAGAGACGCAGACTGTTCGGCATAACCGCCTCGTTTGCGAACTTCGGCCAGTTCTCGAACGACAGCCCGTCTATCCCGAGCATGATGAATCGTTTTTTCACGTCGATGCGGCTCCTACAGGTATCCGAGTTGCCTCAGTCGTTCGGCAACCGCCTCCGATTCTTCCTCGGTGATATAGTCGTCGCTCGATACCCGCCTGTCGCCCCCGACGGTCACCGGCTCGACGCCGGAATCACGACACTTCCGGGCGAATGCCGCCGCCGCGCGGCCGGAATCGAGTAGAAAAACACGGCGCACGCCGCATTCGTGCAGGCGCCCGAACAACGCGTTCGCTTTTTTCGAATCGTCGATCCAATCGGCAATCGGCAACGGCCGGACGCCCTTGATTCGCTCGGAGTGGACGGGAACGATCATGACACTTTCGGTCGTGACGATCGCTACCGACGTGCCCGACGGCATAATCTGCGCGAGCATTGCGAGGTCCGTCGACGGCTCGGGAAGGAAGGCGTCACCGGCGTTCATCATGTCGTTGAGCTCAATGAGCGAATTCAAAGCTCTCGGTTCTTGCGTCATAGTTACTCCTGGCCGGGTTTCGAGCGGCTCAACCGGCTCCGCTTCGCCGGCGGTACAAAGCGGGATCAACGACGTCGACCATGTTCCGCACGTCGAGATCGACGCCGGTAAAAGCTTTCAATGCGCCCGCGATTCTTCGGGGTTGCGAAAGCACGTCCGCGTATTTTACGAATGTTACTTCGATATGCTCCGCCTTGATCAGCCACTCGACGATCTGCCTGAGATGCGCGGCAAAGAAACGCCGTAAATCGTCCTGCTCCGATTCGCCGACGATTTTCCCCGATCGTTCAAGCATCGCCTTCTGAGAGGCGAGGATTTCATCCAGGTCTCGCCTCATGAAGATGACATGATATCGCCGGACCGGTGGAAGCTTCGGCAAAAGCACCGATACCATTTTCGTCGCCTTTCCAACGGCCAGACCGAGCCACGTCGCGTCCGCTTCGATCGATTTGACGTCTTCGAATTCGAAATAGCCGTTCGGGTTGTCGGCGTCGGGTTTTCGCGCTCCGTCGGTAAGCGGTGGAATGCCGCCGCTTGCCAGCATTTGCATCATCATCGACGTGCCGGACCTGGGAAGCCCGGACACGATGTAGATTCGCTCGTTCATCATATCCGATCCGCTGTCCTCGTGGTCGGTGTTCGATCGACGGTTCAATGCGAGGTGGAACCGCAGGCGGAGACGTTCCAGCACACTTCTATTGTTCGGCGTAGTTGCGCAAACGACCTCGCTCCCGTCTCCTGTCGAACGACGGCGCCGTCCTTGAAAAAGAAGATGGCCGGAACGCCTCTGATATGGTACTCACTCGATACCACACGGTTTCTGTCGATATTGAGCCTGCATACTTTTACCACGCCGTCGAGCTCGGCGGCCAGCCGGTCGATTACCGGCGCCATCATTTTGCACGGCGGACACCACGACCCCCAGAATTCCACGACGACGGGGATGTCCGATTCAAGTACTTCCTTGTGAAAACTACCGTCCGTTAGTTCTATCGACATACGCTTTATGACGTGGACGTGGCTCCGGCCGCCGGCGCCCGTTCCGCGTCGACTGCATCTCCGTTGGAGGCCTCGTCAGCCCCGATTTCGGATACCAGCATGCCGGTATGGCCCGATTTCTCCCGCATGCCGGGTTCGTACTGCTCGATCACTTCGCTCTGCTGCTTGGTGCCGTCCCACCTGGTCTTGGGCATGATGAGGTGCTTCAGCGCGTTGATGCGCTCCTTAATGTGCGGTTGGCCGAGTAGGTCGAACATGTGGCCGACCTCTTCCTCGACGGATACGTGCGGCGCCCGCGGCGTGAATCCACGTTCCGGGAGTTTGGTCGAAATGACTTCGAGCGGATGATAGTCGGCTTCCACGCGGGGATTCTCGATTCGGCTGATGACCGGATCATATCCCTTTTCCTTTCCGACCTTGGCAACGATTTCGGCAAGATCCTTGATTTTGTGAAGCCCGGAGACCTGGTTAACGACGTCGTACTGACCGGCTTCGGGGGGGCAGCAGATGAGTCGATGCATGCACTCCATGGCCTCGTCGAGCGCAAGGGCGCCGCGGATCTGCTCTCCCTCGCCGTAAATCGTCATGGGTATGCCGATAACGGTCTCCGATACGAACCGATTGATGACCGTGCCGTGACATTCGTCGATATCCAGCCGCGTTCGCAGCCTCGGGTCCAGGCTCAGCTCCTCGCTGTGAACTCCGTAGATGAATCCCTGCATGATATCGTACGAACGAAGCCACCAGTATTTGCACGCTTCGTAAACATTGAAGGTATCCTGCACCTTGCTGACGTGGTAGAAACTTACCGGGTCTCGCGGCGTCAACTCGCCGCCGAGACTCCATTCCCGATTATCCCACCGCAGCACGGCGTCGGCGGGAAAGATACCCTCAAAAAGCGGTCTGCCGGTCAGCGGAGATCCGTACTCTCCCATGGTCCCGAGCTTGAGCAGGCTCGACTCCGGTACGATCTCTTTGATGAGCCAGAGGAGCCCCAGAGTGCCGAGCACGTTGTTCTTCTGAACCTTTATCGCGTGCTCGGCGTCGATCATGCTGTACGGCGCGCGTGGATACTCGGCGTAGTGAACGATCGCCTCGGGCTTGATCTCGGTCAGATATCGGCGCATCGCGTCGAGGTCCAGGACGTCGATTTCCCGATAATCGATATCCACTCCCAGGACCTCTTTCGCCGCCTGCAGTCTCTCGGCCATGGCGGCAATCGGGACCACCGTCGTCGCGCCGACTTCTTCGACCGATTTCCTCGTGTTGTAGTTGTCGACACCGCTTACCGAATAGCCGAGATTCGCCAGTTTCAGGGCCAGAGCCCAACCCAGATACCCGTCGATACCGAGAATCATGACACGCATGCTTCGGAGCTTGAAAAGATCATGATCGCTATCCAACTCCCATTCCGGACAATGCTCGAATTTGATCGTCGGTTCGAAATGGCCCAACTCGGGGCGCCGGATGCACTCGATCATGACCGTTCCGGCCTTGTCGATATTTTTCCAGATCGCTTGTTTTGATTGGCCGCACGCGCGAAAATCGACGTTTCCCTTGAGATTGGCCGCCGGACAGTTCCAGCAGGTTAGATCGCCGTTGTAGGATTTCATACGACTCCTCGTAGTTGTAGGGTTCTCTCAGTTACCGAATTCATAACGGTCGCGCCGGACGATCGCCGAGCGCAAGTCAACACACCATGTTTTACTATATTTGCTTCGCGAAAGCAAACAAAATCGCCTGCGATCATGTCGATCGACATTGCCGCCGCACGTGTCAACGCAGTATATGCACCCGTCAATTCCGTGGTAGCGACGGTCTCCGGTCGGTGCCATAGTTGCCTCGATATGAGTTACCGAGGTGTCGTGTGCGAACTGTTCCGGTTTTTCTGCTGTCGGTGGTGCTGCTCGTGACGGGTTGCGGAACGTGGGGAGAAAACCGCACGGAGACCGTCCAGCCCCACGGGGGCGCCGCGAACCGTTCGCTTGAAGTCGGTGGTGATGGTCACTATCTCGTAAGAAAAGACGGATCTCCGTTTTTTTGGCTGGCCGACACCGGATGGGCTTTGTTTACTCGGACCAGGGATGATATCGCGCTGTACCTGCGGGATCGGGTGGAGAAAGGGTTTACCGTGATCCAGGCGATGGCCATCCGCACGCGTCGGATGGGCCTCTACTATACTACCCCGGACGGAGAGACGCCGTTCACGAGTGTGAACCCGGTCACGCTGAATGAAGCCTATTGGACGCACGTCGATTATATCGTGGACAAGGCGGAGGAATTGGGCCTTTACGTCGTCCTCTTCTCCATGTGGGGTCACGGAGCCGACACATTGTTTCCCGACTCCGCGACCAATAATCGCGAGTACGGATACCTGCTCGGGCGACGTTACGCCGGGAGACAGAACGTTCTCTTCTCCGTTATGGGCGAGTACAACAAGGTGCGCTTCGAGTGGAACGGAAGCTCGTGGGACAAATCGGGGCGTCCGGGCAACGTTACTCCGGAACAACTGGACCTTGTGCGTCAAGTCGCGCTGGGACTCGAAGCGGGACACGGCGGATCCAACCTGATGACGATTCACCCGGACGGCGGTTGGTCTTCGTCGCGTCACTTTCACGCTGAACCGTGGCTGGATTTCAACATGGAGCAAACCTACGGCGCGCGTGCGGCGCAGAATCTGAACGGCGGCGGGGAGATGGACATCGGCGCCGACTACGCCCTGGTTCCCGCGAAGCCGGTGCTCAACGGCGAGCCCGCGTACGAAGATCGCGAGGCGCCGTGCGGCGGCGGTTGGAAGTGCGACGCATGGCATCTGCGTCTCGATGCCTATTGGTCGGTCTTTTCCGGAGCCTTCGGGTTCACCTACGGAGCGGACAGCATCTGGCAGTTCGGCGACACCTGGAGGAGAGCCCTGGATCTTCCCGGCGCGACGCAGATGCGGTATCTCAAGAATCTGATGGAGTCCCGCCCGATGCTTACGCGCGTTCCCGACGACACGATCGTCGTCTCTTCGTTGGGATCGTACTCCGACAAAGCGCCGACGCGTCGAGTCGCGACATTGTCGCCCGTGGACGGATACGCTTTCGTCTATTCCACGCAGGGCAACTCCTTTAGAGTGGATCTTTCGCGGCTCTCCGGCGGTACGATAAACGCGTGGTGGTACAACCCGCGGACCGGCACGGTTCACGATTCCGACGGGGCCGAGGTTACCGGTCCGTTCGAAAGCTTTTCCACGGACGACACCGAGGCCTACTTCAACCCGCCCGGTGTTCCGCGACTGGACAACGACTGGGTGTTGATCCTTGACGATGCATCCAGAGCGTACGGCGCCCCGCGGGCTGCGCGTGGATGGAGCAGACGGTGAACGACGCGCAGAGAATAGCGGTGATCGGCGGCGGACCGGTCCGTGGTCGATTCGCGCTCCCGGTCCGGGCACGTCAACAGCGTGCATGTTCTCACTAATCCAGTTGTAGCTCGTCGATCAGGCCGGTGCTATCGTAAGTCATCTTAATGTAGGAGGAGGCTATCATGAAGAAGAGCTATCTCTTTGTTCTCGTTTTGTCGCTCGTAAGCGGGTTGCTCTTTGCAGGCGGAACGGAGGAAAAGACGGGTCCGGAGAGAGTTGAGTTGCAATGGACCCACAGGGCGGGCTCTCGTGTGACGCAGTTCCAGGAACTCGCGGATGCATTCAACGCTTCGCAATCACGAGTGACGGTCAATGTGCAGCATATCGCCGATGCGTACAACGAAGTGATCCAAACTCAGTTTCTTGCCGGAGAGGGCCCGGACATCTTTACTCACAAGGATTCCGAGATTCCGGCGTTCGTCGACGCGGGTTGGATGTTGGACATCAAGAATGAGCCGTTCGTCGCGCACGTGGACGCCGCGGCAAAGCAGGTCTTTACCTATGAGGGCGGGCTGTACGCTCTGCCGTTCGAGGCGAAAGGATGGGGCCTGTGGGTGAACAACGACATGTTTGCCGCGGCGGGCGCGGAGGTGCCGACGACCATCGAGGAGTTTATCGAGACCTGTGAGTTGTTCAAGGCAGCCGGTCAGGAACCTCTGGCCACCGGCTATGTCGCCGCTTGGTTCATCGGTCAAACCGTGACCTACGGAGCTACGAGCGTCCTGGTTCCGTTGATCCAGGCCGACAAGGACGCCTACGACTCGGGTCGCTTCACCTTCGATACCGAGGAGTTTAGGACGTACGTCTGGATGCTCGAAGCCATCAGGAAATACGCGCCGGAATCGGCGACCGACATCGAGCCCGGAACGGCCGAGGCCGCGTTCGCGAACGGAGACTTTCCTATGTTCCTCGCGGGTCAGTGGTCGGTCGGCGCGGTGCGGAACGCGAACCCCGATCTTAATGCGACGATCTATCCGCTTCCCGTATCGGATGATCCGGTCAAGTATTTTCCAACCAGCTACGGCAGTCTCCATTTCAACGCGAATATCGACAAGCCGGCCATGCGGGAGTTTATGGACTTCTGGTTCGACGACGGCCCGATCATGAAAAAGTACTATGAGTCCGTCGGCCTGGCGCCGCTTATCGGTAACTACACGGTCGACATCACGATCGATCCGATGGTTCGGCACACCGCCCGAATGACCAAAGAAGGCCTGACGCTGCCTACCTACCAGTACTACGCCCCTCCCGGCTCAGGGGGAGAGGTCTGGTCCCAGGTTCAGGCGTGGTTTTTGGACAAGGATGCGACCCCGGATGATCTCATCAAGACCCTCGACAGCATCTGGAAGGAGTATTGGGAAGCTTCCCGGTAACTAACAGGTAACGGGTGACAGGTCCGACGAGGGGGAGGCGTGCGCGTCTCCCTCGTCCCGACTAAACTTGAAAACACCAAGGGGGCGAGCGGCGTGGCAAAGGCAAAGGGTAGAAGGCACATCGAGTTCTTTCTGTTTGTGGCCCCGGCCTTGATCGGCTATCTGCTGTTTTTCGTGTACCCGTTCCTCCAAGGCGTATTCCTCTCGTTGCACAAGTGGAACGGGATCAGCCCGACGATGACCTACGTCGGCCTCGGCAACTACGTTAAGGTTTTCACGAGTCGGGGGTTCGTTCAATCAATCCGCTTCACCTTTTCGTACGCACTGGGATGGGTGTTTATCGGCAACAGCATGGCTTTCACTCTCGCGCTCTTTCTGAACAGGCAGTTTGTGGGCAGGAACTCTCTGCGCACCCTCTGCTTCGCCCCAAGCGTTATCAACGTGGTGATAACCGGGTTCGTTTGGCGTTTCCTGCTGACGCAATTCAGGCGCGGTCTCTTCGAAGCGACGAACTGGAAGATTTTCGGTATCAGTTACCTGATGGACAAAAACGCCGTGCTCTACGCGATTCTGCTCGTGCAAGCGTGGGCGTCGGTCGGCTGGTTCATGATCATTTACCTCGCCGCACTGCAGACCATCCCGAAGACGACGATCGAAGCCTCAATCATAGACGGCGCGGGGAGTTTCGCCAGGTTTCGTTTCGTCACCTTGCCGTTCATGTACAGCACGATCGGCGTTACGATGTTCCTTACCATCATCGGAGGGCTGCGCGTGTTTGTTTTGATAAGGATTCTGTCCGCCGGCGGCCCCGGTCGCGCATCAACCAGTATCGCGATGGTCATTTACCGCGACGCGTTCGAGGTTTTTCGTTTCGGATTCGCGAGCGCCGAGGCGGTTCTCTTCGCGCTGGCCATTTTCCTGATTACCACCATGCAACGATACTTCTTCAGGCAGAAAGAAATCATTCTGTGAGACGGGTAGGGGGCGATCGATTGGCGGTACGCTTTTTAGGAGGCAAGGAGGCGGGGTTATTGAGACAGGTAACGTGGCGACGGGCCGGTAGTACGCTTCTGACCGTGTGCGGCAGCCTGCTCATCGTGATCTTCTGGTTGGGACCGATATTGTTCGTCGTGCTCAACTCGTTGAAGGATCTGCCGTCGGTCTCGTTGAATCCCCTGAGTCCGCCGACTTCGTTTGCCCAGGCGGTGGACAACTACACCACGGCGTGGAAGGCAACGAATATGGTGAGACTTCTGGCGAATTCCGCCTATTCGACCGTGGTCGGCGTGGCGCTCACGATCTTCGTTTCGAGCCTCGCCGGATACAAGATCGCGAGAACGCGCACTTGGTACAGCGGCGCCGTTCTCGCCTTTTTCACTATCTCCATGATGGTTCCGTTTCAAGCGCTGATGATTCCTCTCTCCTTTCTGGCCCGCTCTCTCGGGCTGTACAACCGCTTGGTTACCCTCCCCCTGTTCTTCATGGGCGGGACCGCTTTGGCGGTGCTCCTGTACACGAATTACGTAAACACCGTACCGATCGAACTGGAAGAAGTCGCCATCATCGACGGTTGCACGAAGCTCTCTTTGTTCTATAGGATCGTCTTTCCGTTGCTCAAGCCGATAAGCGCGACCGTCATGGTTCTCTACTCGCTGAGATTCTGGAACAACGTGATCCTCCCTCTCGTCCTTCTTAGGGACCAGAGCCAGTTGACCGTTCCGACCGCTCTCTGGTATTTCACCTCCGAATACGCCAACCAGTGGCACCTTTTGCTCGCGACCGGCATCATCGGCCTGTTACCGCTTTTGGTGCCTTTCCTCTCCGCTCAGCGGTTCGTCATTTCCGGGCTCACTTCCGGGGCGATGAAGTTTTGACCGAGGACCAACCGTGAAGACCGTATTCATTCTGATGGACTCTCTCAATCGGCGATACCTCTCCACCTACGGGAATAGGTGGGTAAAAACGCCCGGCATTGATCGCCTCGCAAGTCGCGGCGTGGTCTTTGACAATCACTTCGTCGGGTCGATGCCGTGCATTCCCGCCCGGCGGGAAATGATGACCGGGCGGTACAACTTTCTCGAGGCGCCGTGGGGTCCGATCGAGCCGTGGGACGATTGCCTGCCGGTGTTGCTACGGCGCGAACGGGGAGTCTACAGCCATATGATCACCGACCATTACCACTACTTTCACTCCGGCGGAGAAGCATACCATACCCTCTTCTCCAGTTGGGAGTTTCAGCGCGGTCAGGAACACGACAATTGGAGAGCGCTCGTCGACGCCGTTCCGCCGCCGGCGGGCGCGCGGGGTAAGGGACTCGCGTATCCTTCCTACTGGAAGAATCTGGCGCGTCGGGACAGCGAGAACGATTTGGACTATTCGGCCCCCCGGTGCTTTCAGCTGGGTATGGATTTTCTGGAAAGCAACAGGAACTCGGATAACTGGCATCTTCACCTGGAGGTGTTCGATCCACACGAACCGTTCGATTGCCCCACCCGTTATCGTGACCTCTACGACGACGACTGGAGCGGATACCACTACACGTGGCCCGAGTACGCGCCTCTGGACCCGGAGCGTGACACGCCGCAGGCCGTCGCTCACATCCGCAAAAGCTATGCCGGCACGTTAACAATGACGGACCACTGGCTGGGCAGGTTCCTGGACAAGATGGACGAACTTGACTTGTGGAAAGACACGACCGTTGTCCTGACCACCGATCACGGGTACCTGCTGGGAGAACACGGCTATTGGGCCAAGGACTATACGATGAGCTACACCGAGCTGGTGAACATCCCCCTGATTGTCCGCTTCGCCGGCGGGGCGCAGACCGGACGCCGAATCGGCGCTCTGACCGCGACGATAGACATTATGCCGACGATTATGGACCTTCACGGCGTTGCGCCGCCGCCGGGTGTTCACGGCGCCTCCCTCCTTCCGTTGATCGGCGGAGCGGTGGAGCGTCTCCACGATGCGGTTCTCTACGGGACCTTCGGGAAGGACAT
>JAJRYZ010000178.1 GCA_024275515.1 Spirochaetota bacterium | reverse complement strand
TTCGATCTTGCTTTCGAGCTTGAGCGGGAGGTGCGCGCATACGAGATCGACGAGCTTATCCGGAAACTCCGCCGCTTCGATAGCCGAGATCGCTTCTTTCGGGATTTTCTTGTGGTATTTTTTTAGCTTTCCGAACGTGTTGAGGATCGCGTCCATCATCGCCGCGTTGTCCGAGGTTACCTGTTTACCGTCGTCGATTCGCTCCACGGCGACCGAAAACAGGTCTCCGCTTCGGGTAAACCGCTTGATAACGGCGCGGGTCTTTCCCTCGGCGAGCACCCGAATGGTTCCGTCGGGCAGCTTGAGCACCTGGAGAATTCTGCACACGGTCCCGGAGTCGTAAATGTCGTCTTCGTCGGGTCTGTCGGCGCCGTTCTTTTGGCAGGCGAGAAAGAGCGTCCGCCCGGAAGACATCGCCTGCTCGACGGCCTGAATGGAGCCCTCCCGTCCCACGAAAAACGGTACGACCATGTGCGGGAATACGACGAGTTCTTTCAACGGGACGAGCGGCAGTTCGAGGCGATCGCTCTTCCTCGTAAGTGTTCTGAGCTTCATGCGCTCTTTTTCAAGAAGATGATTTCCGGTTTGACCGATTTTTCGATAACGTCACGGGTTATGATGACTTTTTTAGGGCCCTTGAGTGAAGGAATGTCGTACATGATGTCGGTCATGACTTTCTCGACGATCGACCGTAAACCCCGGGCGCCGGTCTTGCGCTCGATCGCTTTCCCGGCGATCGCGCTCACCGCGTCGTCTTCGAAAACGAGGTCCACACCGTCGAGCTTGAGCGACGACTGGTACTGCCTGATGATCGAGTTTTTCGGTTCTCCGATGATCCTCTCCAGATCGTCTTGAGTGAGCTCGCGGAGGGCTACCTGAATCGGCAGGCGGCCGATGAACTCGGGGATGAGACCGAACTTGATCAGGTCGTCGGGATGTAGATGGCTATAGATTTCAACGAGATTCTTGTTTTGGCTCGACCGAACGTCCGCTCCGAATCCCATCGGATGCTGGGAAACTCTGGATTCGATGATCGCGTCGAGCCCGACAAACGCTCCGCCGCAGATGAAAAGGATGTTCGTGGTGTCGATTCGGAGCATCTCCTGATTGGGATGCTTGCGTCCACCCTGTGGGGGAACCGAAGCGACGGTTCCTTCGATGATTTTGAGCAACGCCTGCTGAACGCCTTCGCCCGAGACGTCGCGGGTAATGGAGACGTTTTCCGTTTTCTTCGATATTTTGTCGATTTCGTCGATGTAGATGATGCCCCGCTCGGCGCCGGCTATGTTGTTTCCGGCATTCTGAATCAACTTGAGCAGGATGTTTTCGACGTCCTCTCCGACGTATCCGGCTTCGGTCAGCGTCGTCGCGTCGGCGATGGCGAAAGGAACCTTGAGCTTGCGAGCGAGCGTTTTGGCGAGGAGCGTCTTCCCCGTCCCGGTCGGGCCGAGAAGCAGCACGTTCGCTTTGTCGATCTCTACGTCGTCGTTGCTCCGACCCTTGTGCGCGATACGCTTGTAATGATTGTAGACCGCTACCGAAAGAACTTTCTTGGCGGTGTCCTGCCCGACGACGTACTGATTGAGGTATTCGTTAATCTCTCGGGGAGTAGGTACTTCTTCCAGAAACTCGGAGGTGATGACCTCGTCCTCTTCGTCGAGGATTTTCTTGCAGACGTGGACGCATTCGTCGCAGATGTAGACGCCCGGCCCGGCGATAAGTCGTCTTGCGATGTCGGCGCTCTTGCCGCAGAACGAGCAGATTTTCGGGCCTTCACTCTTGGCTTTGCTCATGCTCCCCCCTGGTGAGCACTTTGTCCACGAGCCCATAGTCAACCGCTTCGCTCGCCGACATGAAGTAGTCGCGTTCAAGATCCTGGGCGACCGCTTCCTCGCTTTTCCCCGTGTGCGTCGCGAAGTAGTGTATGATGAGCTTCTTCAATCGTACAATCTCGCGAGCCTGAATATCAATGTCTCTCGCCTGTCCCTGAACGCCTCCCCACGGTTGATGGATGAGAATGCGCGAAGAGGGAAGGGCGAACCGTTTGCCGGCGGCGCCGGCGGTCAGGAGCAGCGCACCCATGCTTGCGGCCTGGCCCATGCAGATGGTCTGAACGTCGGGCTTGATGTACTGAATCGTGTCGTAAATCGCGAGGCCTGCGGTTACCGCGCCACCGGGGGAATTGACGTAAACGCTGATGTCGCGCTCGGGATCCTGCGATTCGAGAAAAAGCAGCTGCGCGACGACCAGATCCGCGGTCACGTCGACGATTTCGCCGTCGATGAAAACGATCCGGTCTTTGAGGAGGCGGGAGAATATATCGTACGAACGCTCGCCGATCCCGGTTTGCTCGATGACGATAGGCACGAGCGTATTGTTCTGCTCATTCATAGAGGCCCTCATTATAGTATCGCAAAATTACTGATTATCCTGAAGCAAGTCTACAAGCGCCGTCTTCTTGCCCTTCTTGATAGACGCGTTGTCGTAGAGAAAATCGGCGAGTTTGCGCTGCGCGATCTGGCGTCTTAAGTAGTCGAGCATGTTCGCCCGTTCGATGTTCTGCCGCGCGGTCTCGACGTCGGTGTTGCCGCGTTCGGCCTGCTCCTTAATCGCCTCTTCGAGTTCGCTTTCTTCGACCACGATGTGTTCGATTTCCATGATCCGATTCAGGACCAATCGCGTCCTGACGTTCTTTGTCGCCTCTTCCCGCCACTCATCGAGCATCTGCTCCCGCGTGCGATTCTGCTGCTCCAGATGGGCGAGCATCTGCTCTTCGGTCACCCCGGAACGACTGAGCGAGTTCTGCCAGTAGCTCTCAAGCTCGGCGCGAATCATCGACTCCGGTAGCTCGACGGTCGCTTCTTCGACCGCTTTTTCAATGATCGCTCCAATGATTTTCCCGCGTATGCGGGCGTCGGCGTTTTCTTGCAGCCGCGTCCTGATGTCCTTCTTCAGGTCGTCGAGCGTTTGATAGCTCTCACTTACATCCTGGGCGAGTTCGTCGTCCAACTCGGGAAGCTCGCGACTCTTGATCTGCGTAACTTTCACACTCACCCGTACGTCGCGCCCCGCGAGGTCCGAATCTTCGAAATCGTCGTCGAAATGCTTCTCGACGATCCTGGTTTCTTCGCGTTTCATTCCAACGATGTCGTCGTCGATCTTGTACCGGTTGTAGCCGGTGCCGACGGTAAAAATGAAATCTCGGCGCTCGGTACCCTCTATAGGATTGCCGTCCGCGTCGGTCTCGGCGTAGTCGACCGTAACGATGTCGTCTTTCTCTACCGGCGCGTCACCGTCCTTGTCGGCGACTATCGCGTTCTGCAGGCGAATCTGCTCGAGCTCACGCTCGACATCGGCCGCGGTGATCGAGACGATGGGCTGCTCGACCTCCACTCCTTTGTAGGCGCCGGGCGCGATCTCGGGGAAGACGTCGTAGGTGACGGTAAAAGTGAAATCGGTCCCGATTTGCAGCTTGCCTCCATCCTGGAGCGCGGGAGGCTCATACGGCAGCGGTTTTTCCTCGATTTCCGCAAAAACCTCTTTCAAACTCGATTCGATCAGCTGCAATCCGGCCTCGGTCCGTATGTTCTCGCCAAACTTCTGCTCGATGATTTTCGGAGGGATCTTGCCGCGACGGAAACCTTTGATCCGCGCCGTCTTGCTGTACTTTTGAACGAGCGCATCATATTCCTTGCGTGCCGCGTCCTTGTCGACGGTAACGGTGAGCCGAGCCGATGAGTGGTCGAGAGATTCGAGCTTCTTGTCGGCGATCATGTTCTGCTCCAGTATGTCTCGGTGTGGTGAATGGTAATCTACAAAAAAAAAGCGATCCAAGAAAGCATAGATCGCGCGGGAATCGATTATCCGCGAAACGGCGCCGGCCTTTCTCCGGCACGGCGCGCAAGCGACACGACGGTGTGTAAATGCCGGCGCCCGATTCCGGGTGTCGAATCGAGCGCCGATTCGTCCGAAAAAAGAGCGGGAAACGGGATTTGAACCCGCGACATCCACCTTGGCAAGGTGGAGCTCTACCACTGAGCTATTCCCGCAGAACGTGGCGGCGTAAGCGCGCCGGTCCACAAATCGCTGCTTTTCCGCCGGCGTTTCGGCGGTGCGTGCGAGAGAAGGGACTTGAACCCTTACGCCCGAAGGCACTAGATCCTAAATCTAGCGTGTCTGCCAATTTCACCACTCTCGCGAGAGTATATCGGTATGCCGCAGAAGCGTCAATAAATCCCGGAGCTTTGTTGATGGTTGCGAGCGTGACGTTCACAGGTTCTTCCGCACGGTGCCGATAACCAGGCGTAATCGACCGGTCGAGACGTTCGGCTACCGGCCGACATTCGCGAACGCCGGCGGCGACCGGTCGATTACGCAACCTGAGCCGTGGAGGGATCGAACCTCCGACCCGCAGATTAAGAGTCTGCTGCTCTGCCAGCTGAGCTAACGGCCCATAATACGCCCGGCAGGATTCGAACCTGCGACCTACGGATTCGAAGTCCGGCGCTCTATCCAGCTGAGCTACGGACGCATCTATCTTCCGCCTCCCTCAGGCGCGAAGAGGGTGGGTAACGGGACTTGAACCCGCAACACCCAGAACCACAATCTGGTGCTCTACCAATTGAACTATACCCACCGAGTAAGCTCCGCGACGCCGCCGCGAGCGTCGCATCGATAGGTTCCCTAATGTGAAGTATTTCGACGAGCTTGTCAAGTTTTTGCTCACCGTCGCTCATCGTGACGCGACGGTGAGCGCGACGACGAAGACGACGGCACGGCGCCAGGCGACCGGTCCCCGCTCGGCGATTTGAGCGAGCGCCCGGTTAAGTTCTTTGCGGGCGTTCTCATCGACACGCCGGGCGAGCGCCTCGCCGTAAGGACTCCGCGTCGGGTCGAGCCACGCGTCGATGTCGCGCGGAGTGATGAGGCGCTCTTCGAAGAAGAAGCGACGCTCGAGTGAGACGATCGAAAACCCCGCAGCCTCCAGCCGGTTACGAATCGAGGAGCCCGTCCATCTGTACGCTTTGATCGACACCTCCGATCGAATCTCGTGCTCGACGCCGGCGAGCAGGTCGGCGAGCTCTCCCGGTTTCATTTCCAGGGCGTTCGAACCGCGGGCTTTCTCGTCCCGCCGGGACGACGAGGACCGCAGGATCTCGGCAAGAGTCTGACCCTCGGCAGGAACAAGCTCGGCGAGAACGATCTTGCCGTCGGATGACAGCAGCCCGCCGACGGTTTCAAACAGCGTCGGCTCAAGACCCGCGGTCGCGAAAAGATTGAAACCGATGATGCGCTCAAACTTCACTTCGCCGATACGATTGAGCGATTCAACAAGAAGACCCTCGACGGGATACAGCACCGGTCGCTCGGTCTCATCGAGGCCTTGCAGAAGGGCGTCGAACCGTTCCCGGCCGCTCTTCACCATCCCGACGACAAGCCCTTCGGGAGACTGCCTGAGTGCTTCCCACAGCAGCAATCCGGCTCCGGCGTGGAGATCGAGGATGTTGTAATGACGCGCCGGCGATGAGAGCTCGAATACGCGCCGACGAACGCCTTCGAGCGTCTTCCCGCGCTGTTCGACCAAACGCGCGAACCACCGGTCACGGCTCCTCTGCGGCGGTGTGAAGGTGAGAATTTCGCCCCGGTGGTGCTCGCCGTCGATCGCGGCAAGTTGCGCTTCCCGTCGTCTGAGGATTTCGGTCCGCCTGGCGCCTTCGTATCCCAGAGTCCCGGGCTCGTAGAACATCGCTCCTCGAAGAGAGTCGGGGAGATAGTGCTGGGGCACCCAATGATCGCGGTAGGCGTGCGGGTAGAGATAGCCCTCGCCGTGACCGAAGCCTTTGCCGTCGCGATTGGCGTCTTTTAGATGCGTGGGAACGTCTTCCGTTTTTTCCCGTTCCACCGTTTCTATCGCGTCGAAGAACGCGAGAGTCGAATTAGACTTCGCGGCGGTGGCCAGATAGAGCGCCGCTTCCGACAGGAAGAACTGCCCTTCGGGCATACCTACCCGGTCGAAGGCGGCCGCAGCCGCTTCGACTACGGCAAGGGCTTGCGGGTCCGCGAGGCCGATATCCTCCGCCGCCGAAATGAGCATTCGGCGGAAAATAAAGCGTGGTTCTTCCCCTGCGTAAATCATTCTAGCCATCCAGTACAAGGCGGCATCCGGGTCGGATCCGCGAATCGATTTGATGAATGCGCTGATGGTGTCGAAATGGTAATCCCCCTCCTTATCGTAGAGTACGACCTTGCGTTGGATGCTCTCTTCGGCAACGTCGAGCGTAATTCGGATTTCGGTTTCTTCGGGTGGAGGGAACGTCGCAGGCGTGGTTTCCACCGCCAGCTCGAGCGCGTTCAGCAGGCTGCGAGCGTCGCCGTTGGCCACCGATATCACATGTTCAAGCGCTTCTTCCTCGACGACGACGTTGAAAGACCCGTACCCCCGAGTCTTGTCCGTCAGGGCGGCGCGGGCGATCCGCCGAAGATCGTCGTCTTGCAACGGCCGGAGCTGAAACACCCTGCTCCGGCTGACCAAGGCGGAGTTGACCTCGAAAAAAGGGTTTTGCGTCGTCGCGCCGATAAGAATGACCGTTCCGTTTTCGACCCACGGAAGCAACGCGTCCTGCTGCGCCTTGTTCCAACGATGGACCTCGTCGACGAAAAGCAGCGTTCGACGTCCGTGCAGCGAGCGATGCTCCTGTGCCTCTTCGATCGCGTGACGTAGTTCCTTGACCCCCGACAGAACCGCGTTCATCGTGATAAAGTGACTCTTCGTCGAGTTTGCGATGACTCTGGCGAGAGTGGTTTTTCCGGTCCCGGGCGGGCCGTAGAAGATGATGCTCGCAAGTCGATCGGCCTGAATGACTCTGCGAAGGAGTCTGCCCGGGCCGACTATGTGGTCTTGTCCGACGAACTCATCGAGGGTCCGGGGGCGCATGCGATGCGCGAGCGGTTCGTTCGACCGTGCTTCCCGCCGAGCCGCCCGTTCGAATAGGTCCATGTGTGCCGATTATACGCGTTTGCCCGACGACGCGCATCCGATCGACGATTCGCGAATCGGCAGGTTGCGATGCGCCGGAGGGAAGGCGGGCGGGAAACGACGGGCGTCGTTGATGAAACTCGACAAATCGGCGCCGGCGGCAAATAATTCGTTGTATAGGCGGTATGGACAAGGGGGGAGGCGACCATGGAATGGATCAGAGCGCTCTACGTCGGCGCGACGGTTTTCGGCGCAGGGGTGACCGTCGCCGATCTCATCGGTGTGTTTTCGAATCTGGGTTCCGATGACGGTCTCGCCGACGGGGCGTCGGATATCGACGACGCCGATGCGGGAGATTCCGGCGATGACGAGGTCGACGCCGCGGCCGACGCCGCGGCCGACGCCGATGCGCGCGCCTCACTCGCGGGCCACGACTCGGGCAGGCGCAAAAGCCCGGTGCTCGTTCTGCTTACCGGCCTGCGTATGCTCGTCTATTTTTCACTCGGTTTCGGACCCGTCGGCTGGTTTGCCACGAGCCGATACGGCGGCGCGGCCGCGACGCTTGCGTGGAGCATTCCGGTTGGAGTTCTCGTCGCCGTGGGGACGCGCGCCGTGCGCTCGTTTATGCGACGTGATTTGAGCTCGACGGTAACGAAAGACGATCTCATCATGGAGAAGGGGGTGGTAACGGTATCGATCGGTGCGGGCGCGGTCGGGCGCGTTCGGATTTCTCTCGGCGGCGTGTATGTCGATCGGTTTGCGAAATCGAACGAACCCGACCGTTCGATCGCGGTCGGAACGACGGTTCGGGTGGTGAATTCCGACGATGAGTATGTGTACGTCGAATCGGAGTAGCAGTGAATACGCAAGGAGATGATACATGGAGTTTTTGACGGAACTATTCGCGACGAGTGGCGGAGTGCTCGGCGGCCTGCTCGGGGTCGTCGGGTTCTTCGTAATGATGGCGGTGTTGAAGTCGCTTATTAAGGCGGAACTTCCGGACAACGTGCTCGTCGTCACGGGTCGGCGAAAGGTAAAGGGAGGAAAGACGTTCGGATTCAGCGTCGAACGGGGTCGCACGATCAAAATACCTTATTTTCAATCAGTGGGAACGCTCGATCTGGGCGTCTATCCGATCAACGTCCGCGTCGAAGGGGTCAACTCGGCAAACGGCATTACCGTGGGCGCGGATGCAACGGCCTGCGTCTGCATAGACGACGACGACGAAGGAATGCTCTACTCGGCGGTAGAACGGCTTATGGGGAAAGATCGGGAGCAGATTCAGCAGCAGATCCAGCAGACCCTTGTCGGCAACTTTCGCGGGGCGCTCAACAAGGCCACGCCTTTGCAGGCCATTGGAATGGAGGAGAGCTGGCGGGAAGAAGAGGACGACGACGGCGGGGAGCAGGCCGAGGAACTGCGGTGAGACCGGGCGCAGTTTCGTAACGAGCTCTTTGCGGACATCAACTCCGACCTGTCGAGTTTCGGAATGCGCGTCGTCTCGGTTTCGCTGCAAAAGATCTGGGACACGTCGGACTATATCGCGAATCTCGCGCAAAAGACTCTCGCGCAAAAGCGGCAGCAGGTGGAGATCGAAGAGGCGCGTCTTCGCGCGCGCGCCGAGCAGGCCGAATCCGACTCGCAGCGGCGAATCGAGGTGGCCAAAAGCAAGGCGGACGAACGCATTATCGAGGCACGGGAAAAGTTGGAAATGTATCGACGCGAGAGCAAGGCTCGTATCGAGCAGGCGAGACTCGAAGCCGACAACGGCATCAAAGAAGCAACCAATCGTTCCGAGCAACTTGTGCAGGAGCAGTTGGTCGTGCTGCAGCAATTGAAGAACAAGACCGGAGTGACTCTCGAGGCGAGCGCGCGCGAGCGGGCGGCGCAGATCGTAGCGGAGGGAGAGGAGCAGGCGATTCGGATAGTGGAGGAGACGAGGAACGAGATTTTGTCGAGAAAGGTCGAGCTGCTCGCGAAATCGGGTAAGGCGGGCAAGGCGGTTCTGTTTATGCAACAGCAGCTTCCGAGACTTTTCGACGCGTACAAGAAGTACGCCTCGTCGCTCGACGTCGATTCACTCGTCATCATGGACGACGAGACCGGTTTCAACGGTGCGGTCAACCGCGGGCCGGCCGCTTTCGTCGACTTCATAAGGCACTTCGACGACGCGCTCGGCATCGATGTGCGGGAGTTCTTAAGCGGCGGAGCGGAAAGGAGAAGCTCATGATAGCGTTTGTAGCAGTCCTCATCGCGTTGATCGTGATCACCGTCATTCTACAGGTGATCACCAAAATGAAAATCGTCGGCGGAAACGAGCTCGGGATCGTGTCGGGAAAAGGTTCACCGAAAGGATTTCGCGCGATCAGCGGCGGGCGCGTTTTTACCATCCCGCTGCTCAACCGGTTTGCAAAGCTCAACCTGACGCCGCACACGATCGAAGTTCCGGTCGAATCGGCGATCGCTTCGGGAGTCGTTCCGCTGAACGTAAAAGCGACGGTAAGCTTCGCGATCGCTTCGAACGAAGCCGGACGTACTCGCGCCGTCACGCGAATTCTTTCGTTGGCGAATGATTGGGAGCGGCTTCGCCAGGTGGCAAGCGACATTATCGAAGGGCATCTGCGCGATTCGATCGCTTCGATCACCCCCGAACAGGTGATGAAAGACAAGGACGCTCTCGTTGCGCGGATGATCAGCGTCTGCAAATCCGACCTGGAGAACATCGGGCTCGAGATAACGACGATGAACATCGCCGACGTCGACGATCATCGACTCGACGGCGTGGACGAACCCGACCTCTATATCGCGTTGTTAAAACGGGTTCAGTCGGCCAATGCTCAGACAAAAGCGCGGGTGGCACAGGCGGAGGCTAAGGCCGCGTCGGTCGAGCAGGAGGAAGCGCGCCGCGCGGAAACCGAGGTACGAGCCATTGAGAACGAGCACGAACGGCTTGTCGCCGACACCCGGGTGCGTGTCGCCGAAGAGGTGCAGCGGAAAACCGTCGGCGTTGAGCAGGCGCAGCAGGACGGAGTGGCAAGAGTCGCCGGGCTGAAAGCGGAAATCGAAGCGGAGCGACAGCGGCTGTCGATGCTTCAGACACAATACGAGGCGGAAATCGTGACTCCGGCGCAAGCCGAGAAGGAACGGATGATTCTGGAGGCGAAAGCGAGGACCGCCGGCATGCGGGCCAAGGCGATTGCCGAAATAGACCAACTTGAGCGAACGCTCGCGATCATCGGAGAAGGCGGCGAATCCGGGAGCAATACGTACGTCATCGAAAACTTCGAGCGGCTTATCGCCCCGTTCGCCGAGACGCTCAGCTTTTTCCCGGTAAAACGGGTGTCGGTCATCACCGGTATGGAAGGGGCGCACGCGCCGATATCGGCGATTCATCCTTCTGCAATCGAGAAGGAAAAAAACGATCTGATAGCGGGAGCGATCGGCAGCGCGCTGTCTTCATTCACGACCACCGAAGTCGAAACCGAAGTCGAAAAGGATACACCGCAGGACGGGTCGCGGGCACGCCGTGAGTAGTCGGTAGGTGGGTCATCGGGGCGAGGGATTCTCCGTGTTGCCTGCCGCGATTGCGGTGTGTGCCGGAGAGATTTGCAGCGAAACGGTTAGGTGATGAGAGAGACGGCCGCCGGTCGGGCGGCCGTCTCTCTGTCGGTCAACTACTCACACGCCTCGAGACCGGCGCATCGAAGTGCGCCGGTGCGCCGAAGCTATTTGAGGTAGAGCCGCGTTGCATTCTCTTCCCACGCGCGACCGCCCGAGTCGTAG
>JAJRYZ010000177.1 GCA_024275515.1 Spirochaetota bacterium | reverse complement strand
TTGCTCGGGATCGTCGAACTGGTCGGCACGGTGCGGATGCGACCGGTCCGGTCCGGCGGGGAAACGTCGCTTCGTTTCGACGTGGCGAGTACCGGCTACGACACGATCCAGCGAATCACCGTTACGTCGGTGGTTATCGAGACCGCGGCGGCGCCTCCCCTGTCGGGGATCGACGCTCCATTCGTCATCGAGGTCCCGCCGGAGAGCGCACGCACGGTCGAGATTCCGCTCGTATTGGGTGAAACGCCGGCGCCGGGCCGCTACGAAGGAACGCTGTCTTTTTCTTTCGATGCCTCCGCTTCTTTCACCCCATCGACGGTCCCGGTTTCGTTTACTGTTCGATCGTTTCTCGGCAACAACCTGTGGATCGTACCCGCGGGCGTTCTCGTCCTCGCGCTTATCGGCGCGGTGATCTTCGCGCTCGCCTCGCGTGCGGGATCGATCTCGTTCGTATGCGAAATCGACGACGGTTCGGTCAGAAAGAGGCCGTACAAGATCAAGTACGGCAGATCGCTGTATCTCATCGACGGTATCATGGGGTTCAATATCCTGCCGAACGCGGGACAGACTCCCGCCGCGGAACTGACCGCCGACAAGACCGGCCTCCATCTCTCGGTGACCGACGAGAAGCAATTCTCCGTCGAGTCGATTCCCGCCGACATCCTCGGCGCGACTCTTTCGGTCCGAAAGAAAGACGGCAAGAAGGCCCGGCTCACCTTCTCCGCCGGTTGATCGAAAGAATGACGCACGATAACGGCTTCACCGCATCCGATTTTCGGGACCTCATCGATTTCATCGGCCGTCATTAGCGCTTTATTCTCACCGCTCACGAGACCCCGGACGCCGACGCGCTCGGCAGCGAAGTGGGGATGAGGGATTTGTTGGGGCAGCTCGGAAAGGACGCGATAATCATCAACGCCGATCCGTCGCCGCGGATATTCTCCTTCATTCACCGACATTGCGAGGTGCGAATCCTTGGCGACTCTTCCGCAGTACCGTCCGACGTAGAGGATCGGGCGCTCATCATCCTCGACGTCAACGACACCGGCAACATCGGAAATCTTTCGACCCTGGTGCTTCCGCGGGTTCGGGAGCACTTTATTCTCGATCACCACGAGCACGACGGCGTGAGACGTTCCAAGACCTTCATCGCCGCCGACGCTTCGTCCACCTGCGAGCTCGTCTACGACCTTCTCGGCGAGTTGGACGGAGCGATCTCTTTCGAAACGGCAACCGCCCTGTACGCCGGAATCGTTTTCGACACCGGGTCTTTCATCTATCCGAAGACGAGCTCCAGAACGTTCGAAATCGCTCGCCGTCTCGTCCAGATCGGTGTGGTCCCGAACGAGGTGTACTCACGAATGTATGAGAGCAACTCGGTGTCGGCGCTGCTGCTTCAGGCGAAAGTGTTGGCAACGCTCGAACTTCACCACGCCAATCACGTAGCGGTTCAGAAGATGCTTCTTTCGACGATCGAGGAGGCCGGCGCTACCTACGAGGAGGGACAAGCCTTGATCAATACGCCTCTGCGAAGCGAGAGCGTCAAGGTGTCGATTTTTTTCAAGCAGAACGAAGAGGGTATTCTGCGATGTTCGCTCCGATCGAAGGGCGACATCGACGTCGCGCAAATCGCCCAGGCCAACGGCGGGGGCGGTCACAAGACCGCTGCGGGGTTCAAATGCCGCGATTCCGTCGAAGAGACTCAAGCCATGCTGCTTGAGAAGCTTCGTCCCTATTTCGTGTGAAGACGATGCGCCGGATTCCCGTTTTTCATCGCCCCGCGATTCCCGGGGTCGTCCTGCTTGCAGCGGTTTTCGTCGTCTTGGCCGCCGCCTGCTCGTCGAAGCGTGGCGCCGCCCCGGTTGAACGGCAGGCGTCGGTCCGCGCCGCGACGCCCGTCGTCGAAGAGAGCGGCGCGCCTCGCGACTTCCCGAGCGCTCCGAGTGTGCAGGAGGTCTACCGGCCGAGGGTTCCGCTCGACTCCGCCGATGCCGCGGTCGGCGTTTACAACGTCAATCTCGACCTGGAAACGAGCGAAGAGCAGGTGCTTCTCTTGAAGCGGAACCGCGACGCCGGTGCTCCCGTTCGGGTGGCCGTGGTCGTCTATGACCCGCTCGTTGAAGGATACCTCGTCTCTTTCGAAGCGGAGACGCTCGCGACCAACACTCGCTCGGTCGAGTTGAGTTTCATCGACATGGTCGGCGATCACAGTCTCGAGATCGTGTGCAGGGGCATGGACGCTCAGGGTCGGCAAACGATGAACATCTATCGAAAAGCGGCGTCCCCGAGAGGATTCGGTCTCTACTTCGAGTCGATATTCGCGATCGCCGTCGACGGCACCATCGAGATCGAGCAGGTTGAAAGGTCGGAGGCGTACCGTGGAGGATTCGCCAACGGAGAGAGTTTCACCGTCAAAACGCTCCGCACTCCGGAGGACTCGCGCAATCTGCTCGATCTGATCGAAAACCGGTATTTCTGGCGGTTCGCCGACAGGAAATACGTTATGGGTCGGGAAGAGCGTATTCCGGGCGAAGCGGTCGAGCAGGCGCAACTACGGGATCTGTACAGGAGCGGCGCGACGGCGTTCGAAACGTTTCTCCACGGCGCGTGGTTTCTGGAACAAGGCGAGCCCGAAGGGCAGGCCTACCTCTACTTCGAACCGCTTTCGAAACAATTCACCTTCTACGCCGGCGACGTTCAGGAGGTGTACGAATGGAGCGCCACCTATAAGATCCTCGTGAACCAGGTAGAGCTTGCCGGAATCAACGAACTCATCCCCTACATTCGTAAAAACCTCTACGTACAGGTGACGGGGATCGATACTATCCGACTCCTGGGGTCGGATCCCTGGAGGGGCAGCTACCGCAGAATACGCGAGACCGCGTTGCTGCGCGAGAGTGATCTTGTCGACGATGCCGGCGTCGCGATCGAATTGCGCGGAAGCTATCTGAGCGATGTCGGCGAGCGACTCGTCTTTCGTGGGAACGAGTTCGAGCTCGAAGAGGCCGGCGTGACGCTGCGCGGCTTTTTTTCGATCTATTCGGTCGGGGTTCCGATCCTCGAGCTGAAGATCCGCGAACGCAGCGGGGTCATCGTCGAAAGCCGTCGCTATCGAATGACCTACGAGGAGGAGTCGCGCGACAACCGCGTCTATCGGACGATTCTCCTCGAACCCGGCGTCATCGGCGTTTACGGATTCGAGGCGACCGGCGACGGGTACACCAGATACGAGCAGATCGAACAGATCGATTCATCGCAGTAGCGCAACGACCGGCCGCGATACGGACGTCGGAGGACGTTCTATTCGTACAGCGGAAACCCTTCGAATCCTTTTTCTTTGAGACGGAGAATCTCATCCGCGATGTCCGACCTTTTCACCCCCGGAACGACGACGCGGTAGTAGAGCGTTCCCCCGATCGTCCGTTCCTCGATCGCGGCGTCGAAACCTTCCGCCCGAAGGTCGGCCGCGGCGTATTCGGCGTTTTCCCGAACGGTAAACGAACCGGTCTGTATTGAAATCGCAGACGTTTCCACCGACGAAGCGACGGTCGAAGCGGACGATCCGGATGTCGAGGCTTTCTCCCGCCTCACCTCGGAAACGGCCTCGAAGACGACCGAGGCGGTCGGAAGCCTCGCGGCGTCGCCGTCCGCGATAGCCGCTTCGAGCGAGAGAGGATAGACCGAACGTAGCAGCTCCGCCGCGGACTCGGCGGCCCGGGGATCGTTCATCAGCAACGAGAGCCGAAAAAGCCAATAGAGGCCCGCCGCGCCGAGATCGGTCCGGGGTTCCCCGTCGGGGTCCGTCAGCAGCCTGAGCGCCGCCGAGTCGCGGTCGGTGGCAAAGTAGACGCGCGACAGCAGCACCTCCGCCGCACCGATCAGCCTCCGATCCTTCCCCGTCTCTACGATCACCCGCGCCTGCGCCTCGGCGTTTCGGTACTCGCCGAGCTCGAAAGAGAGCAACGCCGATTCGAGCAGGCTGTCGAAGTCTTTTTCCCCCGGAAGGGCAAAAGAAGCGTCGCGGTAATACCGCTGCGCCGCGGCAAGATCGCCGAGTTGTACGCATACGGCGGCAAGAGCGGTGAGAAGCGAATGGCGTACGGGCGCGGAAGTCGCGTGCGTGAGGGTATTCTCGAGGAGCATTCGGATTTCCGCCAAGTCGTCGAGCAGGGCGGCAAGCTCGAGCGCCGCTTCGCCCGTCTCCTCGTCGGCCGGATTCTCCTCGATCCAGGCGCGGTAGGCGGCAGCCGCGTCGTCTCTTTTGCCTTCTTCGGCCAGCCGCCGCGCGTCGGAAAGATCGGCGGCGCCGACCGCGCCTCCGCAGAGAACCAGACAGAGAGCGGCGACGCCTCTATTCCGAGCAATTCGAAATCCGGCAAACCGGATTTCGAATCGCCGCCGGCGGCACCCGAATAGGCGCCATTTTCGTGCCGATTCGTCGGTTGCTCCGACGGCATCGCAGAAAATGGTGAAGCGGCCAACGCACCGGGTGGCCGTATTCCGCATTCGTGCTCTATTCCACATCGCGCTCGTCTGGAGACTCGGGCGCCGCCGCCGGCGCCTCCGCCGGCGGCTCGGCTCTCCGGCGGTTCCGACGTGCACGACCCACCACGAACGGCGTCATTACGATCACTCCGACGACGAAAGCGAAGAAAAGACTGATGAATATCGGCACGTCCTCGACGACCTGAAACCCGAAGGAGACGTCCGAGGAGTTTCCGATGTTAAAGCCGGCGAAGATCACCACGAGCCCGAGTATGACGATGAAAGCGACAAGCCGCCACGGCATCGCGCTACATCCGGCTTCGATATCCGCGGATAAACTTGAAAAGGCTGATGCCGCCGGCGACCAGCAATCCGACGCCCGAAATCGTAAGCAGCGTGCCGGCAAGCCCACCGATAAACGGAATCGCGGTGGCGGCGGTTATTATGCCCGCGGCGGTCGCGACCAGTCCGGCGGTCCTGTCGTCCTTCGTTCGCGACAACACAAGCCCGATGAGCGCGACCGAGCCGCCGACGATCAAGCTCGCGATCGGGTTGAGACCGCCGAGTGCAAGCATCACCACACCGCCGACGACGCCGCCGACTCCCTGGCTGCCGTACTTGACCAGCGCCTTTCGAGGTACCATTTCGTTCATTTTACATCTCCGTTTACCATCATATACGATCTCTCGGTCTTCAGACAGTGCCGGAAGCCGCTTTGACCGGCCGCCGCCGTTTTTACCGAAGCGTCGGCTCGACGCGATACCTGCCCGGTCAATGTCGGAAACTTCGTTGGCCCGTAAACAACATGGCGGCGGCGTACTCGTTGCACGCCTCGATCACCTCATGGTCGCGAAGAGAGCCTCCCGGCTGCAGCACCGCGGAAACTCCCGCCGAAAGCCCGACTTCGACCCCGTCGCGTTTCGGGAAAAAAGCGTCCGAGATCATTACCGCCCCTTTGAGACCGCCGTTGTCTTCGGCGACCGATTCCTCGATCTGTCGGCGCTTCGCATCGTCGTCGCACTCAAGCCACCCGACGCCGAAGCGTTCGAAGCACCGCCTGTCGGAGGCGTTTCGAATCGCCTTTCGCCGCGCGATCTCCGCCACACCGACCCGGTCCTGTTCGCCCGTCCCGATGCCGAGGGTTACGCCGTTCTTTACGTAGATGACGCTGTTGCTCGTCACTCCGCTTTCGACCAGCCATCCGAAAAGCATGTCGCCGAGCTCTCGTCGCGTCGGCTCACGCGCGATGCGGACGGTCTCGCCGTCGTGGACCGCTTCGGCGGGTGCGAAAGAGCTCGCGTCGGATTTCGGAACGAACGACCACTGCACGATCAGGCCGCCGTCGACGAGACTCGCATAGTCGATGTATCGGACGCCGGCGAACTCGGCCAGTCGATCGATCCTGCGGATCCGCATGACTCTCAGGTTCTTCCGCTTGGTGAGAATCTCGACCGCCCCGTCGACGTAGTCGGGCGCCGCGACCACCTCCGTGTAACCGGCGGCGATCCGCGACGCGGTGCTTCGATCTATCGCGCGGTTGCACACGACCACCCCGCCGAACGCGGCGATTCGGTCGGCCATGAGCGCCCGATGGTATGCCTCCTCGACGGAGTCGGCCACGGCGACTCCCGACGGATTGTTGTGTTTAACCACCACCGCGCACGGACGGTCGGAAAGATATCGCAGGATTCCCAGGGCGCTGTCCACATCGGTCACGTTGATCTTGCCGGGGTGCTTTCCCGATTGAATCAACTCGGCCTCGCTCATGAGATACCGACCCGGCGCGATCGCTTCGACGCGAGCGATAACGAGATTCCCGTTCACGAGCCGGTAGAAGGCGGCCGGTTGGTCGGGGTTTTCTCCGTAACGCAAACCCAGCTTCTCGCCCCCGATCTCCCAGGTGACCTTTTCATACCGCAACGTTTGCCGTTGATCTCCCTCGACGTAGCTGATTTCGATTACCGGCGGGAACGGATCGGCGCCCATTCTTCGATACATCGACCGAGTGCTCATCACTTCGTCTCCCACGTGTACGGCGCCCCGGCATCCTCGGCGTCGAGCTTGCCGAAGTACGCCGCGATTTCACCGTCGTATCGCCCCGTCGTCGCGAAAGCCTTCTTCGCAAGATCCAGCCGCGTCGGGAAGGAAATCGACCCGCCCCGCTCGCCGATCTCCGAAACGATTCGCGCGTAGTCGGCGGGATCGCTCACGGCGGTGCACCTGAGGTAATTCTTCGCGGCGGCGCGGAGCATACACGGTCCGCCTATGTCGATATTTCCCCGCGCATCCTCGGCATCGTGTTCGACTCGCGCCACCGTGGCGCCGAAAGGATAGAGATTAACGACGACCATGTCGATCGGCGTCGCGCCCGTACGGTCTAAATCCTCCGTGTGGTCCGGATTGTAGGTTTCGCTCAAGATCCCGAGGTAGATCTTGTAGTCGAGAGTTTTTACCAATCCGCCGCGCATCTCCGGCTGTCCGGTGTAGTCGGATATCCTGACAAGCCGCTCGGCGTTCTCACCGAGTATCTCCCGAAGGCGCGCGTAGGTCCCGCCGGTCGAGTAGAACCGGACCTCGGGCGTCGTCCGTCTAATTCCTTCGACGAGGACGTCGAGGTCCCGCTTGTCGAAGACGCTCACGAGAACGTTACGGATCCGCACGGACCAATCGGCACGTTCCACCCGTTCGATCGCCATCCATTACCTCCCCTCGATTACCCGCAGATCGCCGTCACCACCGCGCGCCGCGGTCTGTCCGCAGTATGCCGGTATTGGCGCCGGCGCGGCAACCTCGCAACCGCCGCCTCGATTTCCACCTTCGTCGCCGACTCCCGACCCGCACGCTCCCACCGCACGAGGCCTCGATCGGCTTGCGCACCCACCGGAGTTGCAACGCGGCGCGGCCGGAGGCCGACGCCGGTTCTTGAAGCCGCCACGGACGCATGATAGTATGCATCCACCTTCGGAGGGCCAGAAGTGACACGCCGGATTATCGCCATCGTCCTGTTCTGTCTTATCGGTTTCGCCGTCTGCGCTCAAGAGCGGGAGGCCCCGGAGGTGTCGGTTTACAGCCTCGGGGACCAGACGTTTTCCATCAGCGCCGGGCTCACCGTACCGCTCTTCTTCCTCGGCATCGACGGCTCGATCGAGCCGGCCGCCGGGCACCTGCGGCTCGGCGCGGTCGGCTCGCTGCGTTGGGGAAGTTTTCTCAACAACGAGCTCTCCATCGGGGTCGAGCTCGGAGGAATGTTCGCCCAGACCGTGCTCCGTCGTACGATCATTATCCTCCCGGTCTCGAGCGTCGTCGCTTACGCGCTTCGGTTCTATCCGTTCGAGGTGCTCATGCACGCGACGCTCGGAGTCGATTTCATGCGGCTCGACAACGATCTCTACGTGGGACCGCTGGTCAAACCCGGGGCGTCTTTCTACTGGAACTACAGCTCCGAGTGGTCCTTCGGCTTGCGAGCCGAGTACTGGTTCGTGCCCGAGCTCTACTTCGGCGCGTCGCCTCCCAAGGCCGAGTCGACGTTCGGAAACTTCCTGACGGTGACGTTATCGACGTTGTATCATTTCTAGCGATTCGAAAAGGACGGAACAGCCCATGCGAAAGGCCGGCTTCCCGATTATTCATATTTTGGCGATCGCGTTGCTCGTCGTTGTCGCGTTTTCCTCGTGCAACGAAAGCGGCACGGGAATACTCTACAGCATCAAGAACGAGGTCGCCTACGGGGACAACGACCTCGACAACGACCTCACGATCGCCGGTTTTTTCGCGCTGTCGGGGCGTTACTACGCCGTCTCCGGCCGGCTTTTCGGACGCGACTCAGCCACGGACGTCTGGACTCCGGTCGCGCCGCCGACCGACGACTCGGGCGCTCAATTCCTCATCACCTCCGCGACCCCGCTCGGTTCGCTCATCTACGTGGTGGCGACGAGCGTCGACGGTGGGACGTCGCGGCTCTACTCCTACGATCCGGCCGCCGACGTCTGGTCCCCTCCCATCGACGTCGACTCGGACGGGGCAGCGAGCGAACAGATCGTAAGCGTCGTCGCGTCGGGTGCCGGCGGCTTGATCGTCAACACACGCGCCGGCGCGCTCGAATACGCATCCTACGCGAGCAGCGACGGCGAGGTTTTTTCCGCCGTCACATTACCGGTCACGACCTCCCCGGTCACGCACGCGACCGGTTTCGCCGGAACGACGTGGATCATCGCCGGAGGCCGGCTGTACGCCGACTCGTCGGGCGCCTTCGCGGCGGTAACGGACGCCGGCGCTCCGGGTGGCGACGAGACCTTTCTGATCGGGCTTTTCGCGTACACCGATCTGGATGCGCTTCTGATTTTGGCCGCCGACGGAACGTTGTACGCCTACGACGGCGCGGCGTGGCTTACCTCGATCGAGCTACTCGGCGAGTCGATTTCCGCGGGCGAGACGACGTCGCTCTCCGGCCTCACCCTGAGCTCCGGCGAACACGTCGTTCTCATCGGCGCCGACCAAGGG
>JAJRYZ010000176.1 GCA_024275515.1 Spirochaetota bacterium | reverse complement strand
CGATCGCGGCGGGTCGATCGTCGTCCCGCGTTAGCGCGCGGCACTTCGGTAGAGCAATTCGAAATGTGACCCTGGGAACGCCGGACGCTGCGCCGTTTCTGACGTTTAGCCGGACGAACCGCCGAATCGCCACGAAAACGGCGTCCTTTCGGTTGCCGCCGCCGGCAATTCGAAATCAGGCACACCAGGTTTCGAAATTCTCACTTCGGTATCTGCGTGATGGTAATACTCGGGATTATTGGTTAGTATCTTGCGGTATGAGCGGTACGGGAGAAGCTGGAGCGATCCGGGCGGGGATCGCCGGGTCGGGTTTCGCGGCGGGGTTTCACTACGAGTCGTTGCTTCAGACCGGACTCTCCGGCGTAGAGCAGGTGGCGGTATACTCGAAAACAGCCGCCCACCGCGACGCCTTCGCCGCCGAACGCGGCTTAACGAGTTGCGCAAGTCTCGACGAACTTCTCGACCGCATCGACGTCGTTCACGTCTGCGTTCCATCGGTTCTTCACGAGGAAGTCGCGGTCGCGGCTCTCGAGCGCGGAGTCCATGTCATCCTCGAAAAACCTTTTACCGGGTACTTCGGCTCCGAAGGCGATGAGTCGTTCCGCGGCAACGAGTTTCCGAAAGAGACGATGCGTACCGAGGCGCTCGCGAGCGCTACGAGGATCGTGGAAGCCGAAAGGAAGAGCGATGCGCACATCTACTACGCCGAGAACTGGATCTACGCGCCGGTGGTTCAGAAGGAAGCCGAGATTATCGCCAAGACCGGCGCGCAGGTGCTCTGGATGATCGCGGAGGAGTCGCATTCGGGATCGCACTCGGCAGCGTATGGAATCTGGCGTTTTTCGGGGGGCGGGTCGCTGATGGGAAAAGGGTGTCACCCTCTGACAACGGTGCTCTATCTGAAAAGGGTCGAGGGCGCGGCGAGTCGCGGACGGCCGATTCGACCGCGCGCCGTGTCGGCGCGGGTTCACGAGCTGACACGCATTCCCGGGTACCGCGACCTGGGTCACATCCGAACCGATTACGACGACGTCGAGGACTGGGGAATGATGCACGTCGTTTTCGAGGACGGCACGATCGCCGATGTCTATTCCTGCGAAATCGTTCTCGGGGGCGTACACAACTGGATCGAAGTCTTTGCCAACAACCACCGTACCCGGTGCAACATCAATCCCGTCGACGCGGTGGAGACCTACAACCCGACCGAATCGCAGTTCGACGATATCTATGTCGTCGAGAAGATCGGGACCAAACAGGGATGGAGTAAGCCGGCGCCCGATGAAAACTGGATGAGCGGCTACGTGCATGAGCTGCGGGCGTTCTACGAAGCGATTATGAAGAATGAGCGACCGCTCGACTACGCCGAGCTCGGGTATGATACGGTGGACGTGATCTATTCTTCGTATCTTTCCGCCGAGCGAGGCGGCGCCGAAGTGACGCTCGGGTCGTGACCGTGGGGTCGTCGAGGCAGGAATGATTCAGGACAGGACGGCGGGGCTCAAGCGGGTTCGGTTGATCGCGTCGATCATCGGCGCGGTCATGTTCGCGTTTACCGGCGCCGAGCAGTTCAGGACCGCCGGACCGGAGTTTGTGCTTCCCGGGGTTATCGTGTCGGCTCTTATCGGATTCGGCATTCTTTTCGGTATCATGACGGTCGTCATCCATCTCATACGAATGTTTCGGAGCGGAGAATGAATGTACGCGACGCGGCCGCGGACCACCCGTCGTTGCCCGATAAGATCGCGCGCTTCTGGAAGCTCTCGGCCGAGAAGATTCGGCTCGTCGAAGCCGAGTACGACTTCTCCCGAGGATCTCCCGTTTTCACGTGGCAAGGAAAGTACACGACCCGGGGATGGACCGAATGGACCGAAGGGTTCGTCTACGGGTCGGCGATCCTTCAGTTCGACGCGACCGGTGACGAGGAGTTCTTAAGAATCGGTCGGCGACGCACTGTTTCGAAGATGGCGAAGCACGTGACGCACACCGGCGTCCACGATCACGGATTCAACAATATCAGCACCTACGGAAACTTGCTGCGCCTGGCGGCGGAGCGACGGATCGAAGCCGGGGAATGGGAGCGAGAGTTCTACCGGATGGCGTTGAAGTGTTCCGGCGCGGTTCAGGCGTCCCGATGGAGCACGGTGGCCGACGGTGGGTACATCTATTCCTTCAACGGACCGCATTCGCTTTTCGCCGACACGATCCGGTCGTTGAGGTCTCTCGCGTCGGCGCACGTGCTGGGGCATACGCTGATGGCCGAGCACGATGAGGAGGTTTCGCTCCTCGAACGGTTGATCGTCCATGCTTTGACCACCGCGAAATACATCGTCTACCAGGGCGCCGGGCGCGACGCCTACGATGTCCCCGGGCGGACGGTTCACGAGGCGATTTTCAACGTGAACGACGGTCGGTTCCGTTGTCCGAGCACGCAGCAGGGATACTCGCCTTTCTCGGTCTGGACACGCGGGCTCGCCTGGATCATTACAGGTTTTGCCGAAGAGACGGAGTTTATCGACTCACTCGGCGAGACTCGGGCCGATAGGGAGGTGCTCGAGCGGTTCGGCGGAAAAGACGCGGTGCTGGAGCGGTTCGTCGGCGTCGCGAAGATGTGCGCGGATTTCTATCTGGACAACACACCGGTCGACGGAATTCCCTATTTGGATACCGGGGCGCCCGCGCTGGAAAAGCTCGGAGATTGGCGCGAGCGCCGCGCCGACCCTTACAATGAGTACGAGCCGGTCGATTCAAGCGCCGCGGCGATCGCCGCACAGGGCCTGATTCGGCTGGGTCGCTGTCTCGGCGGCGACGGGACGCGCTACACGAAGGCAGGGTTGACGATCCTTGACGCGTTGCTCGACGATCCCTATATCAGCACGGCCGCCGGGCATCAGGGGCTACTGCTCCATTCGGTCTATCATCGTCCCAACGGGTGGGACCGGATTCCGCCGGGCCGTTCGGTTCCATGCGATGAGTCGTCGATGTGGGGCGACTACCACATACGGGAAGCGGTGCTGCTGCTCGATCGAATGCTTGCCGGGCGCTACTATACCTTTTGGAGGTACGAATGATCATCGCAGATCTCTCAAAGATCGAGGGCAGAACCTACCCGGCGCGCAGGCGTACGCAGAATCTCGTGGGCGGTGTGTCTCCCATTCAGGCGAAGCACTTTTCCCTGGGCTATGTGACGCTGGATCCTGAGGGAGGACAGGTTCCGTGGCACAATCAAGAGCAGGAAGAGGTCTATTTTATCGTCGAGGGAGAGGGCGAGATGTGCCTCGGCGAGGAAAGGCGAACGGTGACCGGAGGGCAGGCGGTATCGATTCCACCTCGGGTCTACCACCAACTGACCAACGTCGGCGACCGACCGTTGATCATGATCTACTGCTACGGTCCGGCCGGCGACGTCGACCACTGGAAGCAGGAACTCGCCGGAACGCTGCCGAGAGCGGGGGCCGAGGCGCCGCCGCTCCCCGAAGGCGCGTGGAAGCAGTGCACCGAGAAGCCGGGCGAATAGCGCCGGGTCGAGGAGACTTTACATGAGCAAGCACCAAAAGGAACATCGCGTCGGTGTCATCATGAACGGCGTCACCGGGCGGATGGGGATGAATCAACACCTCCTCAGGTCGATCGTTCCCATCATCAAGCAGGGCGGGGTTCGTGTATCGGCCGATGAAGTAATCATGCCCGACCCGATTCTCGTCGGTCGAAACCCGGTAAAGCTAGAAGCGGTCGCCGCGCGGTCGGGTATCGAAAAGTGGTCGACCGATCTCGACGAGCTTCTCGACGACGACTCCTACAAGCTCTACTTCGACGCGACTCTCACCGGGTTACGGGCCGGCAACGTGGCGAAGGCCGTTTCCGCGGGTAAGCACGTCTACTGCGAAAAGCCTACCGCGCTGACCACGCAGGACGCTTTCGGCATTTATGAGCTTGCCCGCGACGCCGGCGTAAAGCACGGAGTCGTTCAGGACAAGCTGTGGCTTCCCGGGATCATGAAGCTCAGGTCGCTCATCGACAAGGGGTTTTTCGGACGCATCTTCGCGATACGCGGCGAGTTCGGGTACTGGGTGTTCGAGGGCGACGTGGTCCCCGCCCAGCGGCCGTCGTGGAACTACCGCAGGGAAGACGGCGGCGGCATTATCATGGACATGCTCTGCCATTGGCGGTACGTGCTCGACAACACTTTCGCGCCGGTGAAATCGGTATCGTGTCTGGGCGCGATTCATCTACCCGACCGGTGGGACGAAAACGGCGAGCGCTACCGGACGACCGCCGAAGACGCGGCGTACGCGACTTTCGAGCTCGAGAGGGACATCGTAGCTCATTTTAATTCATCGTGGGACGTTCGCGTGCGCAGGGACGACCTGCTTACGATTCAGGTCGACGGTACCGACGGTTCCGCGGTGGCCGGTCTGCGCGAATGTTGGATTCAGCCGTACGGCGCCACCCCGAAACCGGTCTGGAACCCGGATATTCCACAACCGATCAATTTCTTCGACAATTGGATGCAGTTGCCCGACCAACGCGACTACGATAACGCCTTCAAAGCCGAATGGGAGCTCTTTCTCAGACACATCGTGCTGAACGAGCCGTTCGCGTGGGACCTTCGCGAGGGCGCGAAGGGGGTCCAACTGGCCGAGATCGGAATGGAATCGTGGCGCCGGCGCGCGTGGCTCGACATCCCCGAGCTGCCCGAGTGAAACGGGTCGCGCTGGTTACCGGCGGCGGGCGCGGGATCGGGCTCGGGATTTCCCGGGCGCTTCTCGCCGAAGGATTCGAGCTTGCTTTTTGCGGGGTGCGACCGGAGCCGGAGGTGGCGAGTCTTACCGAACTGCGGACGTCCGGGACCGTCCACTATTTCCAGGCCGATATCGGGCGAAAAGACGACAGGCTTGGTCTCGTAGACGGGGTGGTCTCGAAGTACGGGAGAATCGATCTGTTGGTCAACAACGCCGGCGTCGCGCCGACAGAGCGGCTCGATCTTCTCGACGCAACCGAAGAGAGCTACGACCGCGTTATGAATATCAATCTCAAAGGCTCTCATTTTCTCACCCAGCTGGCCGCGAAAGCGATGGTGGCGCAGACTCGAGGGGCGAACGACCTCCGCGGGATGATCGTCTTCGTTTCTTCGATTTCGGCCACCGTCCCGTCGACGAACCGCGGCGAGTACTGCATATCGAAAGCGGGAATGAGTATGGCCGCGCGGCTCTGGTCGGTTCGTTTGGCCGACGAGGCGATCGTGGTCTACGAAGTGAGGCCGGGCGTCACGATGACCGACATGACTTCCCGGGTAAAAGAAAAGTACGATGCGTTGATCTCCGACGGACTCCTGCTTCAGAGGCGCTGGGGTCTGCCCGAGGATGTCGGGAAAGCGGTCGCGATGCTTGCGCGCGGGGATTTGGCCTACTCTACCGGGCAGGTACTTTCGATCGACGGCGGCCTCACGAGAACCGTCTTGTAGCGGAGCTTCGCGCCGATGGCGAGATCGGAACTGACGCAGAGGATTATCGACCGGCTTCGGGCCATACCGAAAGGCACCGTCGCGACCTACGGCGGCATAGCCGCCGCGTCGGGGAATCCACGGGGCGCGCGCACGGTGGTCTGGGTGCTCAATTCGGCCTCGCGGGCCGAGGCGCTGCCGTGGCACCGCGTCGTCAACCGTCGGGGCGGCATTTCACTCTCACCCGGCCGGGGGTACGAGTTGCAGCGGGCCCTGCTCGAGTCGGAAGGCGTTGAGTTCGACGAACGGGGGCGGATCGATCTCGACCGATTCGGGTGGGACTACCTGCGCTAAACGTCGGCCCGCACGGACACACCCGAATCCGCGGTTTCCGTTTGCGGCCCGACGAGCCGTCCCCGGTCGGCCGAACCGTCCGGCTCCGTCCAACCCGGGGATCAGGTTCCTTCCTGCCAGGAGCGCATGTACTCGATTT
>JAJRYZ010000175.1 GCA_024275515.1 Spirochaetota bacterium | reverse complement strand
GCGAGAACGTCGACGATCCGCTCCGACGGCGTCGAGCGAGAGGGCAGTCTGCGGGTCGGCAGCGGTGATGCGGCGGATATCGTGATCGACCTCGGCGACGGCGACTACGGGCGTTACACGTTGATCGAAGTCGGCTGACGGGTCTTCGTGCTTCGCGCTTCATGCGGGGGGAGGGATCCGGCGTCGCGTCGGACGGAAGTCGAACCTTTCGGCCGGACTTCGACCGGGTGCGAACGCTACCAGTCGAGAAGCAGTTTGGACCCTTCGAGCCGGCGGATATCGGTAACGTCCTGCGATACTTCGATAACGCCGCGATAGGCGCCGCTCTCGTCGTACAGGGCGAAGTAGCGGATGTGGACGAACCGGTCGTCGCGCGACATCCAGAACTCGGCGGAGCTCCGCTTCTTTTTCCGAAACGACTCGATGATGCGTTCGACGATCTTGACGCTCTTCGGCGGATGACAGTTTCCGACGGTGCGTCCGACGACCCCCGGGCTCCTCGGAAACACCCGGTGCGGCGTGTCCGAATAGAATCGCACGCGGTCCTGTTCGTCGACGAAAGTGACGTCCAGCGGTAGTGCTTTGAGCATAAGATCGATCTGTTCGGGGGTCAGCGCGCCGCGGCTTAAATCGATTGCCGACTCGTCCGTTTCGGCCGCCGCGTCCGACGCAGACGAGGAGGTCGTTGCGGCGCCGGATGCGGCCGGCATACGCGACGGCGACGCGTTCGTCGCCGCAACGACGTTCGGATCCCACAGATTGCCCGGAGTGATCCATGCATACCCGATTTCGGCTTCGCCGCGACGAATCTCGGTCCAGACGTCTTCGGGAAGCTTTCGCATGGCGGTCGGGAAGAGGATTCTCTCTTCCATAAAAATCATCCGTCGTACCCGGTGCAGCAGTTCCTTCGTATGCGCGACCAGCTCGTCGGTCTTCCCGGAGACATAGTCGGTCTGAATCGTCTTGAACAGCTCGCGTATCTCGTCATGTTTTCCCCACATGACCGTCGACGGGCCGGTGAATCCCACCCGTTCGAGGTACGGGAACAGCTGATTCTCTTTTCTGCGGTAGTGGATGAGGATTTGCCGAAGCGATTCGAACGACCGGGTGAAAGATCCGTCGTCTTTTCCCCGCTTGAGGCGATTGAGCGTTTTACGAACATCGCGGGCGAGTCGTCTCGCCCGTCTGTTTTCCTGACGATAGGTATCGATCGGATGACCCGGAAGCGCCTTCTGCGGCGCCGACTTTTTGAGCGCTTGCTCGAACGCTTCCACGTGCAGGTCGCAGAGCGACTGCACGCGCTCCACCGGCATTCCTTCGGCGATGAGCGCCTGCTCAAGCTCGGCGATCTCCTCGGGACTGATCTCGCGAATGAGCCGCGAAAACGACTTGCGGGCCTTCTCGACATCCTCACCGGTGTCGATGCTCCGGATAACCTTTTTGAGAAGTTCTTTTCGCTCCCGGTCGTTCTGAATCAACTCGCTCATCCAAGCTCCTGTTCGACGAGCACCTCGCCCTCGACGCTGAGAACGACCGCCGAAAGCGGAACCTCTCTCTTCGCTTTTGCCAGCGCGGCCTGAGTCAACGCGAGAAGTCCCCGGCAGCACGGAACCTGCATGATGACGACGGTAACGCTGCGGATTTCGGCCTCGTCAATCATCAGAGTAATCTTCTCCTGATAGCTGTCAAGTCCGGAGTCGAGCTTGGGGCACGCCACCGCGATCGATCGACCGCGGATAAAGCGTTCATGGAAATCGCCGACGGCGTACGCCGTGCAGTCGGCGGCGAGCACCACGTCGGCGCCTCGGAAATACGGGGCGGTCGGAGAGAGGAGATGAAGCTGAACCGGCCACTGTCGGAGGCGCGAGACCGCGGGTGCGGACTCGTCCGCCGGCTCTTCGGAGTCGGAAGCACGCGATTCGGCGGTTTTCGGCGCCGGCGGCTCCATCGGAGCGAGCCCCCGCGCGGCCCTGTTGCGGTTTACGTGCTCGACGGCGATCGCGAGCAATTCCTCTTCGCCGTGGTCTCGAAGATGTTCGAGGTGCGCCTCGACGACGGAGTCGCCCTGCTCGATGATGCGCTCGATGACCGCCGCCTCGTCGTACGGTTCGGCTTCGCGTTTCTCTACGTGAATCGCGTCCTCCGGACACTCGCCGATGCAGGCGCCCAACCCGTCGCAAAACATGTCGCTGACCAATCGCACCTTCCCGTCGATTATCTGAAGCGCTCCCTCGGGGCAGTTGGGGACGCAGAGTCCACACCCGGTGCAGCGTTCTTCATCGATCGTTATGATGTCTCGTATCATTGTGTTCTCCTTTTGCGTTAGTGTATCATAGTACGGACGGCGCTATTATGAGTAGATCAGTAATGTATGTAAAGTCGGCACGGCCGGTGCCGGCGCCTATTCTTTTGTCGTGCGCGCTGGTCGCTCTGTCGTTGCGGACGGTTCCGGTCGCCGCCGAAGGGCTGCGGCTCGATTTCTACTACTCACCGGGTTGTCACTCCTGTATCGAGTTTCTCGACAAAGAGGTTCCCAAGATCGAAGAGCGCCTGGCTCTCAGCATCGACGTCGTCCGGTACGATCTTCTCGACCCGGACACGTTTACCGATTTTCAGCGGCGCGTGGAGGAGGTGGGAGTTCGAATCGACGACGTGCCCGTGATTTTTATCGGGCCGGTGGTCCTGCAGGGAAACCGTGAGATCACCGAAGAACTCGAGCCGGTGCTCAAGGCCGTAAGGGAACGTATGGCCTCCGGAGAGACGGTGGAGGAGGCGCTCGCCGGCGTTTCCGTTTCGATGTCGGTTTCCGGAACTCCGGTGTGGAGGCGGAGAGTATTGGCGTTACCGGTGGTCGCTGCGGGGCTGCTCGACGGAATCAACCCCTGCGCGTTCACCACGCTCATCTTCCTTCTCGCCGCGCTCGCGGTCGCCGGCCGCTCGAGACGCGAGATCTTCGTTCTCGGTCTCTTCTACTCCGCGTCGGTGTTCGTTACCTACTTCCTGGTCGGATTGGGCTTTTTCCAGATGATCCGCGCGGCTCATGCGTTTCCCGTCTTCGCGCGGGGCATACGATGGGTTCTCGTGGCGGTGCTGCTGGTCTTTGCGGCGTTGAGCGTCTACGACTGGACGCGTATCCGCTCCGGACGCCCGAGGGAGATCCTGCTTCAGCTGCCGGTTTCGCTGAAACGCCGGATTCACGGTTCGATACGCGCCTATACACGCTCGGCGGCGGTCGCCGGGGGTGCGATCGTACTCGGCTGTCTCGTTTCGGTCTTCGAGTTGGCGTGTACCGGGCAGATCTACTTTCCGACGCTCACCTACCTCGCGCGCGAGGAGGCCGATGTGCGAAGCTATCTTCTCCTCGGACTCTACAACGTGGGATTCATCGCTCCGCTGCTTGTGGTTTTCGGAATAAGTTACGCCGGAGTAAGCTCGCAGAGGATAGCTCGGGCCTTTCAGACGCATCTCGGAGCGGTCAAGCTCGGCACCGCGGCGCTCTTTTTGGCCCTTGCCGCGTTGACCGTCGTCATGTGACGTTTCCGGCGCGCTT
>JAJRYZ010000009.1 GCA_024275515.1 Spirochaetota bacterium | reverse complement strand
GGTCGGAAGGAAGCTAAACTCCGCCCCGTCCGCCGGCGCGACGGGTGAGATCTCCGACGGGTCGGCTACCGTCGGGAAGCCCTGGTAGTTCTCCGCCTCCGGATCGACCGGGTTGTCGAAAGCGCCCCAGACGCTGCACGCCGACGGGATGAGAACGAACACGAGGCCGACGATCACGCATCCCCAAGCCACGGCGCGAAGGACAACTCCGCCTTTCCCGCCATTGCTCGCTTCTCTCTTCTTCATGTTCTCAATACCCTTCGGCGCCGCGGCGCGCGATTCGTGCTTTCGTCGAAGCGATCTTCCGCTTGATCTCCGAGACGCTCGCTTCGCCGGACCACAGAATCGGGGCGAGGCTTACTCCGACCACGCCGCCGGTTACGGCCACCGCGAAAAGCCCCCCGAGCGACTCGACCCGCGCCCGCGCCGCCTCCGCCGCGGCGGTGCTCGTCGCGCCCCGGTACTCGGCCATCGCCTCCTCTCCGGCCCGGTCGGCCAACACGCTCACCCCCACGGCAAAGAGCCCCGAAAAGAAAGAGACCCACCCGCCGGTCGCGCGATTTCTTGCCCGTTCCAGGTCGCGTTCGAGAATCGTTAGGTCGTGCTCCGGAGAATAAGGAAGCTCGGCGAGGCTCACCGCGACGCGGTCGCCGCGACCGACCGCGACGCTCGTCCGATACGCGAAGGCGACATCGTCGACGTACCGCGCCATAATCGTGTACTCGCCGACGGGGAGTCTCGACAGCTCGCGCGACGTCGCCGCCGTCCTTACGCCGTCGGGGCGAATCAACACGACGTCCACCTTGCCTCCCGCGCGCGGCGGTTCGATCCCGACCGCGCCGTAGAAGTCGACGGTCACCTGCCGTCGAACCGTTTCTTCCGCCCCGATCCGGACCCGGAACGATTCATCCGAGGCATCCTCGCCCCACACCCGCACCCGGTACTCGCCGGGAAGAAGATCGATCGCCGCCGGGGAGAGGGAGTGCTCCCCGCTCCGGAGCGCCTCCACGCCCCCGATCGACACCGTCATCCGTTCGGGCACTTCATCAAGCACAAGACGTCCCGAGGGAACCGTGTAGGCCACCCGCCCGCCCTCTTCCACGCGGATCGTGTCGACGAAATCTTCCCCGTACGGGTTGGGTACGACGAGCCGGTACTCCCCGATGACAAGATCGAGCCCGCGCAGGAGAGAGCGCGCGTCGAGGGTCTCGCTTCCAAGCTCCACGCGTTGCGCCGATTCAGGAATCCCGCTCACCCGGAGCGACCCTGTTCGATAGCTCGGTCTCGGCCGCACCGTAAAGATGCGCCCGCTTCCGATGTCCACGGGGAGTTCGAGGGGACGAATCGTGGGCCCGGTAACACGCACCGTGTGCGCTCCCACGGGCAGCTTGACGCCCGAGGCGCTCGAAACACGCGGGAAGGGGACGTTCCTCCCGTCGACCGAAACGACCGCGCCTGAAGGAAGCTCGCCCACAACCCGAAGAGCCCCGAGCTCGGTCACCTCGGGGGCAAACACCCTCCGCGTCCGCGTCTCTCCCCGGACGGTCGCCTCGACCACCTCCACCCATTCGCTTTCGATTCGCACGCGTCTCTCCCCCGCGGGGACCGCCCCGGAGAAGGGCGTTCGCCCGACGAACCGCCCGTCGACGTAGACCGACAGCCCCTCGATTCCCGGATCCACCGAAAGCTCGAAGGTCGGATTCGCTTCATAGACGAAGGCGAGCTCGAAAGTCGCATCTTTGACGACCTCGACTTCGTAGGTCTCGGTGTGAGACCGGTAGCGCATCTCTATCGTGTGCTTCCCCGCTTCCACATCGCGCAGGCTTATCGAGCGCCCGGCCCCGACGTCGGCCGCGTACACCCCGTCGAGGTAGAGCTTTCCGGCATCGAAGGTGCTCACCCGGACCGCTCCCAGGTCGCGCTCGACGCGGAAGGCGGGAGCGGAAGCGGAGGCGACCGCGGTCGAGGTCTCCGGCGCGGCGCCGCGCACGTCTTTCAAAAAGAGCACGAGGCTCCCGCCCTCCTGGTGAACCGACCCCTGGATGCTCCCGAACAAGGGAGTCGTCTTCGTCACCCCCAGCCTGAGCTCGTTGAAAATCATCATCGGGTCGATATACGGACGCGTGTTCCGCTCAAGGGCCATTCTTAGCTGGCGGGCGAACTCGCTCGTGTCCGGAACGGTCTCCGAAGCGCCGGAAGTCACCACCTGGCGCGAGACCCGTTCGTAGGCGCGTTTGAAATACTCGTTGGAAATCTCCGACGCGGCCCCCCGGGTCGGGTTGAGGAGGTCGCCCGAGAAACACGAATCGACGAAGAGCGCGACGTCCTTCGCCTTGATGTTGCTGACGTAACCCCGGATGATCGAGTTCGAAAGCCACCTCTCCTGGTCGTAGACATCGGTCCCGCCGTCGGCAGGTATCCAGAAGCCCGTCTTCGAGAGCGGGTCGAGGTAGCCGTGCCCGGCATAGTAGAGGAAAACCGAGTCCTGCGGCCCCACTTTCTGGAAAAGGTCGTTGAAGAGCCTCCCGATCCCGCCGCGGGTCGCTTCCTCATCGTAGAGCTCGATCACTTCGTCGATGTAGTACCGTCGCGTGAGAATCTCGCGCAACTCGCGCGCGTCGGCGACCGGATTCCTCAAGGGCCGCCAGTAGCGGTACTTGTCGATCGCGATAAAGACCGCCCAGGTCTTTCCGACGGCGACATCGTCGGCGACGAGGTCGCGTACGACTTCCCTGACGCCCCGATACTCCTCCGCAGAAAGCGTCCCCGCAAGAAGGACGGCAAACGCGGCGGCCGCCAACCGACCGCTGAAAAAACGCCCGATTCTCATCGCTGTCTCCCCCTTCGCAGCGATTCCCGATTCGGTTTTCCACATCGAGAATCGCCGTCCACACACCTGCACATAATTGACATTTTCTCCATGGTAGCACGAACTTCGGCGGTGTCAAGTTTTTTGCGGCCGGCGCAAGAGCCGGTCACGATTTCGTGGAATCTGCGTCGCGGGAGGGGCCGAATGCGAAACGCCGTCGCGACGCGGCGCCGATCCACGGCGATGCTTTTCGGTAGAAGGAGGCCACAAGAAGGTAGGCGAAGACTTCGGCCTTGTCCTGATAGACGTCCCCCCGACTGTAGCCGTTGAGGAATCCCGGCGCGGGGTGGTCCAGGCTGATCGCCGCCGGCCAAACCCGACCGCACTCCGAAAAGCTTGTTCGATGAAACGTTCGAATACTCACTCCGGGCATATCAATCCGACCGTCGGAAAATAGGTACGATATCTGCTCACGTCCCGTGTAATCAGGTCCAGGGAAAAGACGGCCGCCTGTGCTCCGATATAGAAATCGGGCAAAGGAGATTTCTTGGCGCCCCTGCCTTTTCCATACGCTAGATAAGCTTTGCCGGCGAGGAATAGTGCTTCTTTCGGTATATCCAACATGCGGAATCCCCCTCGTGCGAGCGACGACTCCAACCGCTCTATCTTCGCGAAACCCACCGAAACTTCGGTGTAGATTATCGAGTTGATGTAGAGCGTCGCGTGAACGCTATGATGCGCCAATACCGATTCAGACCAATCGGCCCAATGAGGATCATCGAGGAAAACGTCGAGAATAACATTGGAATCGACAAGAAGCCCCTTCATTCATCCTTTCTCGTCAGAGCCATGATTTCTTCCGTCGTCATTTTGACGCTTGCAACGCCCCGCAAAGCGGAGAATCTCCGTGTCGCGGCTCTTTTCCCTTTTTTTTTCACCAGCAGAATACGACCGTCCTCCTCGACAAAATCGACTTCCGTTGCCGGAGTTATTCCCAGTTTTTCGCGAATATGCTGGGGGATTGTGACTTGCCCTTTTGTGGTTACTTTCATAATTCAACCTCCGGTAATCAGGATATTACTGGTAATATTAATACGACGGATATGCGCCGTCAATTCCTTGAACTCATTCCCGTCGACCTGCCGGTCGCGGTACTCCCGTTATCGCCGTCGAACTTGACGCGGCCCCACGGCAATTGCGTCGTTTCCCGAGTTGTGATATCATTATGATATCATTCAAGGAGTCTCTACATGCCGTCCCTGATTCTACGAGACATACCCGAAGAGGTTCACGAACGCCTTCGCCGACGAGCGACGCTCCACCGGCGCTCCATGACAAAGGAAGCCATCGACATTCTCGAGCGTGATCTCCTTGCCGAAGAGCCTGTGCGCTTGCCTCCGCTCGTCGGCGGCCGGAGCAAGATCCCCGTCGAAGAGATTGACCGCGCCGTCGACGAGGGTCACGAGTGATCGTTGTTGACGCAAACGTCATCGTGTATGCGATCACCCCGTGTGACCTCACCGGAACTGCCCGCGCCGTCATTGAAAGCGCGAGCGGCGTGATTGTCCCCCAACTGTGGCGACTGGAGGTGGCCAACGCACTCGCCGTCATCGAACGAAAAGGGTTGCTCTCCGTCGAACAGGCAACCCAGGTGTTCGCCGACGCACTCGGCATCTTCCTCATCCGAGAGCGTCCGGTGGACCCGCGGCAGACGTTCCACGAGGCACTTGCCACGGGTCTCAGTGCGTACGACAGCGAGTACGTAAGCCTGGCCCGTAAGTTCCGATGCCGGCTCGTGACGAACGATCGGCGCCTGCTCAACGCCGTCCCGGACATTGCCGCGTCGTTACGTGGTGCATCCGGCGGTTGAAGTTTGCCGGCCATGGCTACCGCCTGCCCACTACGCTTTCCACGTTGACAAAACCCGCTGCGGATCTTATAATAAGCTAAACAGGATATTCAATATCCTATTGGAAGTGATTCGATTAAGGAATCGAGCGTGAAGTTTTCGTCCAGTGTCGAATACGCGATCCACGCGTTGGTGTACATCTCTCGACGGACCGAAAGTACTCCGGTACTCGTTGCCGAAGTCGCGAGGGCGATCAGCGTGTCGGAGACCTATCT
>JAJRYZ010000174.1 GCA_024275515.1 Spirochaetota bacterium | reverse complement strand
GTTCTGCCTCCCGCCGCCGGTTCTCATAGTCGAGACGGGTCGCATGGAATAGGGATCCCGCTTTATGTCAGTTCGAGACCGATTCCGTCCGCGATCTCACGTACGAGAGCGACGCTCGCGCAGCCCTCTTCGGCCAGCTCGAGAGTAGACTCACCCGCTTCCAATCCCAGTTTCATAACGTCTCTCCTCCGTCGCCGGAAAGCGACACGGGCCGAGCGGTTTTCAACGACTCGTACACGGCCTCGGCCACGCGCACCATCGTCGCGCCGTCGTCGACCGTCGACTTCGGTTTCTCGACACCGTCGATCACTTTGAGAAAATGCGCGAAGGCGTCGGTGTAGCGCGTCCTTTCGAGCTCTTCAGGCGGTTCAACATGACTTCGTATGAGCGGCTCGCCACGCAGGCCCCAATCGATCCGTTCCCAGACATGGTGCCGCCCGATAAGCTCGGCTCGGCCGTTTTCGGCGGCAATCGTCATGAAGGGGTAATTCCTGAATCCGGAGGCGCCGAGCCCTCCGACGGTAACGGTTCCGCACCCGCCGTCCTCGAACCGCAGAGCGACGCAGACGCCGTCCTCTCCGGGGAGTCCTTTGAAACGGCCGCCGTAGGCGAAGAGCGACTTCGGAGCGCCCATGACGGCGCAGACGGCGTCGAAAATGTGACACGAGTTTTCGTTGACGATTCCGTTTCCGTTTTTCGGATCCCACAGCCACGATTCGGCGGGGGGCAGGTACTCGAAGACGTATTCGGCGTTGATCTGCAACGGACGGCCGAGCTCGCCGTCGAGCAACGCGAGAAGTCGTCTCATCGCCGGATGATATCTAAAGCTGAAACCGACGACGATCCGCCGTTCGTGTCCGCGGACGATCTCGGAAAGACGATCCGACTGGGCCGAATCGGCGGCCCACGGTTTTTCAACGAACACCGGGAGATTCAGCCGTATCGCCTCAGTCAGAAGCGGCTCGCGACGGCGCGGGGGGACGCAGAGCGAGACCCCGTCGAGCCGGCCGGCACGCATCATCTCTATTCCGTCGGTGAATCCCCGGACGCCGCATTCGGACGCTACTCGATCCGATCGCGCCCGGTCTCTATCGGCCACCGCGGCGAGAACCGCTCCGTCCAGCCCGGCGATCGTTCTCACGTGATATTCGCCGAATCCGAGACCCACGACGCCGATTCTTTTCCGAGTCATTTTCGCTCCCGCCCCTCCGCGAGACCGGTGATGGTCGTCGTCATGTCGTACCTGCGACCCGTTCGGGACGATTCCAACACGCCGTACATCATTTCGGTTATGTGACGACCCCACTCGACGTTCGGAATCGGGTCGCGGTTCTCTCGGATGCAATCGACGAAGTGCGCGGTGCTTTCATGATAGTAGGTGAACGCTCCCGGGACCGGCTGGGGCCATTTCGCCTTCGAGTAGTCGCCGCGCTTGGGAATGTGATGCCATCCGTCTTCGTCGACCGAGGGCAACAGCTCCTTTCTCGCCGAAACAATCGACGCCGCGTGGACCGTTCGGCCCATGATGAGATTACCTTCGGTCCCGTAGATCTCGAGTCCGCCGCCGATCGCTCCTCCCTTCGGCATCGGGTGAAAGAGCCGGCCGACGTGATAGACGCCGAGAGCGCCGTTCGCCATCTCGTATACACTGAAGGCGTTGTCGGGAGCTTCCATCGTTACCTTCCGAGTTCGCGGCGCCTTGACCACGACGTCCCAGTAGTTCGTGGCGTGAGGATCGGTCGCCCGTTCCAGGTATTCGTCGTAGACCGAATCGGGGACGACCGAACGGTCGGGAACCGACACTTTGGCCATGCCCGACACGCTCTTGCAGTCGCCGAGCAGGCTCACGATCTGGGTCGGGCCGTACGGATAGTCGAACACCATCCCGCCCGACTCCGCGCTGTAGAAAGTCCCGACGCCGTATGGGTTGCCGCTCAGCGCCGGATGGTAGTGATCCGGTCCCAGGGGAATGTGACAAAACCAGTACGGATCGCCGAGCGCGCCGGAATCGACCAGTCTTTTCATTTCCCGAAAATCCGGATCGAGAACGGTTCCCGAGCTCGGCTCAATCAGCGCGACGACGCCGGCCTCCCGCACGGCGTTCGTTATCGCGTGGGCGTCTTCGAGACTCGTCGCCATCGGCTTCTGCAACAGGACGTGCTTGCCGCGGGAAACGGCCTCCAGTGCGAAACGAGCGTGTGTTCCCGGACCGGTCAGAATGAAAACGGCGTCGAGCTCGACCCCGTCAAGCATTTCGTAGTAATCGGTGAACGCCCGCTCGGCGGCGAAAAGCCTTTTGCACTCGGCCGCGCGACGCGGGTTCAGGTCGCAGACGGCGGTGATTTCGACCGCTTCCATATCCATGAGGTACGGAAGATAGTACGCCGTCGCCACGACTCCACAACCGACTATTCCCGTCCGAATCCGTTCGTTCGACATTAAACCCCTCCTCGCGGCGACATCCATACTGAAACCGATCGGCCCGATCGGGCAATGCACGAAAAGCAACCCGGATCGGGATTCCGTTGGATATTCGACATGCGGCAGACCGAAGCACGACCCGTCGACCCGTCGACCCGTCGACCCGTCGACGGAATCCGTTCCGGCGATTGACTCGTCGATCGGCGGACCTATAATTGTCGTTATCCGCACGCGGCGATCGCCGCCGATCGAAAGGGGGCGTCATCGTGACGCTTTTCGCTCTGGATTCATACAGTTGGGACTTCCCCGTCCCGCTGCACAAGAGAAACAACTACGGTCTGTTTCACATCACCGAAGGCGGCGGACGGTTTGTAGTCGAAGACCGCGCGTACGGCGTCGATACCGGCGATCTGATTCTCTACTACCCGTTGGAGGCTCACGGATACGAACCGGCGCCGGAAACCGGGATGGAGGCGACGGTCCTGACCTTCGGTCTCGACGAATCGGATTCGCGTTTTCGCGACGAGCTGGACCTGATTCGCGACAAACGGCTTTTCCGAGCCCCGCCCGACGCCACGGCGACGTTTCGACGCATCGGCGCGCAGTTGACGTCGGGAAATTACTACGCGCTCAAGGCGGCGGTGTGCAGGATCGAATCGCTTCTGTACGAGCTCGTTTCCATCGAACATCGGGCCGTCGCGCAATCGCCGCGGGATCTTCTGGATTCGGTTATTCTTTTTCTCTACACGCACTATCATGCGTCGCTGAAATCGGTTTCCGAGCGGTTCGGCGTCTCCTGCGAATACATACGCAGGCTCTTTCGGCAGTACCTCGGCGATTCACCCATGCACTACGTCATGCGTTACAAGATAGAGCTCCTGGCGCCGCTTCTGGTGCGCACGGAGCTGTCGATCGACGAAATAGCCGAACGATACTGCTTCTCCGACGCGTACCATCTGAGCCGCGCGTTCAAAAAGCACATGGGCGAGACTCCGACGGAGTATCGGCGGCGTCACCGCAACCGAAACGCGGTCGGCCGAAAAGAGGGGCGCCACCGCCGCGAAGAGTCCGCCCGGGGAGTTACACGCTTGTAAACGGGCCGACACGCACCTACACTGTCGGCGTCATGAAATCACCGATCATTTCGACCACTCTTTTGTCGTTCGGCATGCTGCTCGCTTCGTGCGCGAGCGTCGACCGGACCGATTTGTACCGCAGCTATTTCGATGAGCCCATCCGGTCGGAGAAGGCCGAGCTCTCCTATCGTATCGAAGGCGCCACGCACGTCATTACCGTTTCCGGCGACGAGTATTGGATGGGGTATCATTACGGCGAGAAGGCCGCCGAGCTCGGCGTCGAGTCGATGTACGGCGAGGTCATGGCGAACGCGGCGGCGATGCTCGCCGACGACGTCCCGGCCGAGTATCGCGGTCTGGTCACCGTCAAGCTGGTCAAAAGACTGCTTCTCGACGGGTGGGAGCGAATGGAACCGTTCGTCCCCGACTACATGATGCGGATGCTCAAAGGCTTTTCCGACGGGTCGGGGATCGCTCTCAACGACGTGTACGCGATGCACGCCATTCCCGATTTCACCGAAACGAGTTGCTCGGCTCTCTGGGCGACCGGCGATGCTACGACCGACGGCGCGACGCTGCAGATCCGTGTGCTCGACTATATCATGGGACTCGGGATCCAGAAATATCCGACCGTCGTTTTCATGCGGTTCGAGACCGGTCACACCGTCGCGAATATCGGTTGGCTCGGGCTGCTCGGCGTCATCTCGGGGATGAACGACGCAGGGCTTGCGGTCTCGGAGATGGGCTACGGTAATCCCGACGGCGAGAACTTCCACGGCATTCCGATGCCGTTTCTGCTTCTCGACGTGCTCAGGTGGTGCGCGACCCCGGGTGAGGCGGAAGGAGTCGTCCGGTCGAACCCCCGCACCAACAGCTACGTCTACATCGTCGGCTCCGCCGCCGACGGGGGGACCGTTTTCGTGACGGACGCCTACGAAGTCCAAACGTTCGGGCCGGGAGACGGCGAAGCGCCGGTTCCTCAGCTCGACGACATGCTCCAGGCCGGTCACTATCAGGACAGGATGAACGCGTTGGTCGCCGAGCGTCACGGAAGCATCTCGGCGGAGTGGTTGCGCGACGAGTTCATCCCGCAGATCGCCATGGATTCGAACCTGCAGAGCGTCGTCTACGACCTCGACAATCTGACGTTCTCGGTGGCGAACGCCGCCGACGGCCGGCGCCGGGCGGCCGACCAGCCGTATACCGAGTTTTCCTTCCCACCGCCGGTCTCGCGGTCCGGCGTCAGGTGACCAGTCTGCGGAATCCCGATTCGATCGGAGTCGTCGAACCCAGCGAGCCGTCGTCGAGAACGCGGGCGATTCGAGCGAAGACGCGATCGGTCGCCTCCCCGTAGCGGCCGACGATCTCGTCGGTGTGCGCGGTCGTCGGATAGATCATCGGCGCGGCGAGAAACCCTTCGGCGAGCATCAGCGTCGTAAACAGCGCGCTCATCCGCAGGTGCTCTTTGTGATCGAAGCGGAAATGCGCGAGACACGGGTATCCGTCGTCGACCGAAAGCGGAAGGCCGTGCTTCGCGCCGAGGTCGCGCCAGAGTCGTTGCACCGCACCGCCGATGCGCGCGATGTGCGCCGGCGCGTCGAGTTGCTCGAGCTTATCGAGCGTCGCGAGAGCCGCAGCCGGCCCCACCCCCTCGGTCCAGTAGGTGCTGCTGATAAACGATTCGTGCGCGCCGCGCATCGCCGATCCGCTGCCGACGACCGCACCGATCGGGTGGCCGTTGCCGAGAGCTTTTGCGTAGATCGCCATGTCCGGTTCGACACCGAACTTCATGTGCGCGCCGCCGAAGGCAAGCCGGAAACCGATCGTGATTTCGTCGAAAATGAGGAGCGCGCCCGCCTCGCTCGCGCGTGCACGCACGTGCTCGAGAAACCCGACCGGTGGATCGTGCCGCCGGCACGGTTCCATGACGACGGCCGCCAAACGGTCCGCGGTCCGGGAGACGACTCGGTCGAATCCTTCGCGGTCGCCGTAGGCGAAGTGAAAAGTGGTGCCGCGCAATTCGCGCGGCACGCCGAGCGGATCGAGCCCCGGAAAGAGATGTCCGCGGAGCGCGTCGCGATCACCCAGGTTCGCCGCGAGATACCAGTCGTGCCACCCGTGGTACCCGCAGACCGCAACGATCGATCTGTCGGTCGTCGCGCGGGCGATTCGGACCGCGATCGCGGCCGTTTCGCCCCCGGCGCGCGAGAGACGGACCTCCTCGGCCCACGGATGGAGGTCGACGAGTCGCTCGGCGAGTTCGACCTCCTCGGTCGGGCTCAGCGAGCTCATTCCGCCCAGATTGATTCTGCGGCGAACGGCCCTGGTAACGTCCGGGTCGCGAAACCCCAACAGGCAACTCCCGATGCCGTTGGTCGACATGTCGTAAAAGCGTCGCCCCTCGACATCCCACGTTTCGCACCCCCGGGCCTCGGTAAAGTGCGCGGGCCACGCGCCGGGCGCGTATCGGGTGGGGCTTTTGCTCAGGAGGTGAACTCCTCCGGGTATCCGTCGCCGCGCGCGGGCGTACCAGTCGGCGGCCGTCCGCGGTCCGTCCGAATCGAGTCCGAGAAGTCGGCGGGCGTTTCCGAAAAAAACGTCGCCGACATCCCGGGAATTCAGACCGAATCCGTCGGCGGCTTCGTGCAGCGCCCGAAGCGATTCGACGCCGACGACCGTCGGGCCGCCTCTTCCGATCACCGCGCCGAAGTCGGAAGTATCCGAGTCGATCCAGAAGAACGCGTCCCCGAGAGAAACGGCTCTTCCACGAAGCAACGAGACCGGGAAATCGCTTCCCCACAGGAGCCGCGTCGGACCGAACGCGTCGAGGACGGCGAGAAGCGCCGTGGGTTCGCAGATCGCCGAGCTATCGAACCAGACGTTGTCCAGGCCGCCGAGCGCCCCGATTCCCTCCGCGGTATGGCAGCCGTTGAAACCGCGCGCCGCGTGCGCGAGCACGAATCGAGCGTTCGGGTAAGTCTCGCAGACACGCCGCACATCGCGTTGATTGGCGGGATCGGCCGACGCGCGGCTGCGAACGATATGAAGCATGACCACCCACCCGCCTTCGTTCGCCATTTCAAGCGCCCATTCGGGGAGGAATTCGCCGATTCGCGCTTCGCTCGTCACCGGTCGCGCCGCGAAAACGTGGTACGGCTTGATCCCGGCGAACTGTGCGCCGCCGGCGAGTCGTTCAAGCGAATCTTTCGACGATCGGGAAGGATCGGGCGATACGAGCGCGAGTCCGCGGCTCTCCGGGTTCGCCGTCAACTCGTCGAAGAGAAAGGCGTTCGCGCTCTCGACGTCCACCTCCGCGGTAGGAAACGGAAAGAAGAGTCCCGCCGACGGTGCGCTCTCGCCCAGCAGCCTAACCATGTGGTTTCGCCATACCGCGTGACCCACCGTATCCGGACCGCGGGTAATGAGTTTCGACGGCGACTCGCCACCGAGGTCGGCCTTTCTGTACAGATGGGCATGGACGTCGTACGTGCCGCGGGGCAAAAAACCGTTCGGCATACCCGCCGGCGCGCGATCGGAAGCCGGAATCCGCCAATCAGCGTCCATCACTTCCGCCCGCTATCTCCCCACCATTGCCATCGCTCGGGAAGGATCGAGCAGATGTGGGGTGAGCCACGCCGGTATCGACGACGTCGGAAGGACCTCGGGCGCGCCGACCATGTCGCGAAGGATGTCCGCCAGGTAGCTCGGGATCTCCAGGGCGGTTTCGTGGGCTTCCGTCTCGGAGGCGGAGAAGTGCTTCCATCCCGCCGTCCCGACACGGGAACCGGCCGTCACCCCCGCTTTCGCCAGAAGCTCATCGAGCGGCGGGCTTTCGGAGCGATCCTGCCCCAGAAGGCTGAAGCTCTGGTACAGCTCGACGTCCAAATGATCGTAGACCGGTGAGCTTCGGGCGTACCCCAGACCTTCGTTTCCGACGAGGAGAAGCGGGCGAAAGTCACCGTTCGCGAGATTCATGACGAACAACGCCTCTTCGAAGCGCGGGTCGTAGCCGGTGAGATAGCAGAGGTTCGCCGAATGCTCGCGGTCTGCGTAAACGACGAACACGTCGAAGCCCCGGTCAGCGGCCACGTTCGAGGCGCGCCGGATTCGTTCGAGATAGCACGTTGCCGGTATCTCGGGCCTCTCGACCGGCGCGTCGAAATGGGGAGGCTCCATCGACCTCAGTTCCGCGTGTCTGTTCATTGGTGTCCACTGTAGTTGTCGGGGCGCGCCGAGGCAAGGCGGGCCGGCGCGCGGCGGAGTGGTCTGTTATTGTTGAGAGAGAGGAGTGTGCCATGATAGGTCGCCGTATCGCCGTTGTCCTTTTTTTTGCCTGCGCCGCCGGCGCGATGGGGTTCGGTAACGGCCCCGAACCCGAAGCGACGCCGGAGGGATTTCCGAAGTTCATTACCCCCAACGACGAGTATTTCGTCACGCGCATCGGTCGGGTACCCGAGGTCGACTCGAAGACTTTCAGGCTCGAGATTTCCGGCTTGGTGTCGCAACCGACGTCGTTCAGCCTCGACGAGCTGTACGCGATGGAACTGGTCGAATTGCCGCTGACCATCGAGTGTATCGGCAACTCGGTCGGAGGGCCGCTGCTTTCGACCGCGATCTGGAAAGGAATCAGGCTCGAAGATCTTCTTGCGCGCGCGGGAGCGAGCGAGTCGGCAACCGGCGTCCGCTACACCGCGGCCGACGGCTACTACGCTTCGCATACGATGCGGCAGATACGCGAAAACGGCGTGCTGGTCGCGCTCTATATGAACGGGGTGCCGATCCCTCCGCTCCACGGCTTCCCGGTCCGAGTGCTTAATCCCGGCTACTACGGGGTGAAGCAGCCGGCGTGGGTCGTACGCATCGAGGTGATCGACCGACCGCTCGAAGATTACTGGAACGACCGGGGATGGGACGTGTCGCCTCCGATGGCGATCGATTCGACCATCTTCACCCCCGACAGCCCCGCGACGGTCGACCGCGGCGAAAGCCTTCGCATTACCGGCGCCGCCTTCGGAGGAAGGCGGGTGGCCAAGGTCGAGATTACGAGCGACCGCGGAGAGACCTGGATCGAGGCGCCGATCGTCAAGCGGCTCGACGCCGACCACACCTGGGTATTCTGGGAAATCGCGCTCGCCTTCGATGAACGCGGCTCCTATCTGGTCAACGTTCGGGCAACCGACGTCGACGGTAACACGCAAATCGCAAACGACCCCGACCGGCTCGACGGAACCAGCGATTGGCCGCTGCTGCGGGTGACTGTACGGTAGGCGCGCGGCTCGACGGCCGGACGGCGCAACCACGGCGAATACACGCGGGAAGCCGAAGATCGGCGATGAAAAGGTCACACGACGAGCTTTTTCATCGGCATGCCGCGGCGCGCGACGAGAAGCTCGAAATCGTTTTCGCGCCGGCCGTCGAGAACTTGATCGAAGGTCGCGAGCGCCGAGGCCGGATCGTTGTTCTCGGCGCTCAGGTGTGAAAGTATCGCCGTACGGAGCCGGTCGGTCGCGTGATCGCGGAGCAATCGCGCCGCTTCGTGGTTCGAAAGATGGCCGAGCGGACCGCCGATTCGTTCTTTCAGGTAGTCGGGATAGGGTCCGGCTTCGAGCATTTCTTCGTCGTAGTTGGACTCGATCATCACGGCGTCGAAGGTCGCGATGCGCTCTTTGATGCCGTCGAAGGCGTGACCGAAGTCGGTAAAGATACCGAGGCGCTTGTCTCCGTCGTCGACGACAAATCCCACCGGGTCGGCGGCGTCATGGGGTGTCGGCACGCTTTCGATCTCGATCGAACCTACCGAAAACCGATCGCCGCCGGCAAAATGCTCGATCCGTTTAGAATCAATCTCCGGAAACAGATGCGCCGCCGCGGCAAGAGTCGGCTCGGTCGCGTAGATCGACAGTCCGGGACGCCGACTCAACAGCTCGGCGCTTCGAATGTGATCGCGGTGGTCATGGGTAATCAAAACGCCGTCGATCGCGTCGATCGACTCTCCTATCGTGGCAAGCAGGCGTTTGATCGAGCGCGCCGGAATGCCGGCATCGACGATGATCCTGGTGGCCCCGGAGCGCACGAACGCACAGTTTCCGCAGCTGCCCGAAGAGAGAACGAACAAATCCATAGGCGCGTGTCGTCCGACGCCGCGGCTTAGAAAGCCGAGATCGATTTCAGGCCGTGGTCCGCGACGATTTGCTGACCGAGCTCGATGTCCTCGACCTTAAGGACGATGACCGCGTTGTCGCCGTTCTTCTCGAGGGATGCGTACAGGTATTCGATGTTCACGCCGTTCTCCTGGAAAATGTCCATGACGCGGGCAAGGGCGCCCGGCTTGTCTTCCACTTCGATGGCCAACACTTCGGTCACCCGCGCGGTGAATCCGTGATCTTCGAGAAGCGTGAGCGTCGCCTCAGGGTCGTCGGCGACGATCCTGAGGATCCCGAAGTCGGCGGTGTCTGCGATCGTGATCGCCCGAAGATTGATTCCGCCGTCGCTCAACGTTCGCGTGACTTCGGCAAGTCGCCCGGACACGTTTTCGAGAAACACCGAGATTTGTTTCAGAGTCATCAGGCCCCTCCATTACGTGAGCGATCCGAAATCCGGCTCGCCGAATTCCGAATCGCCGCCTTTACTTACAGTTTTCGCTTGTCGACGACCCGCTGCGCTTTCCCCAGGCTGCGCTCGATCGTCTTCGGCTCCACGAGTCTCACCTTCGCCCCGATACCCAGCTCCGACCGTATCTCGGATTCTATCGTGTCTCGCAGCTCCTCGAGACGTCTGGTCGTGTCGGAGAAGACCGACTCTTCCACCTCGACATGGATCTCGGCCTCGTCGAGTCGGGTGGAGCTCCGGTCGACGATGATCTGGTAGTGCGGCTCGGTTCCTTCGATACGCATGAGCACCTGCTCGATCTGGCTGGGGAACACGTTTACCCCGCGGATAATCAGCATATCGTCGGTTCGACCCAGCAGTCGGTGCATTTTGACGATCGTCCGGCCGCAGGCGCACTTCTCTCGGAACAGGTAGGTGATGTCGCGCGTCCGGTATCGTATTATCGGAGTGCCTTCCTTGGTCAGGGTCGTGAAAACAAGCTCTCCCTTCTCTCCTTCGGGCAGCACCTTCCCCGTCTCCGGATCGATGATTTCCGGGTAGAAGAAATCTTCGTTGATATGCAGTCCGTTCTTCGCTTCGCATTCGGACGACACGCCCGGGCCGATAATCTCGGTCAGGCCGTAGATATCGTGAGCGCTCAACGAAAGCTTCGCTTCGATCTCGACCCGCATGCCCTCGCTCCACGGCTCGGCGCCGAAACATCCGGCCTTCAGCGGGAGCTTTTCGATTTCGATACCTTCCTCCTTGGCGGTCTCGGCGAGGAAGAGCGAGTAGGAAGGCGTACAGGTGAGAAGCGTCGTACCGAAATCGCGCATGATCATCAGCTGTCGTTTGGTATTGCCGGCGGAAATAGGTATGACGTTCGCGCCGAGCCGTCGCGCCCCGTAGTGGACACCCAGGCCGCCGGTAAAAAGCCCGTACCCGTACGCGTTCTGCACGACGTCTCCGGCCCCGGCGCCGGCCATCGCGAGGGTCCTCGCCATCGCGTCCGACCAGATCTCGATGTCTTTTTTCGTATACGCGTCGACGACCGGCGTTCCGGTGGTGCCCGAAGACGTGTGGACCTCGAGAACTTCCGATTCGGGCACGGCGAGAAGACCGTACGGGTAGGTCTCCCGAAGCTCGTCCTTCGTGGTAAACGGGAGCTTCGCGATATCGTCGAGACTCTGAATATCCGCAGGCTTCACGCCCGCCTCCTCGAACTTCTTTCTGTAAAACGGAACGTTCTTATAGACTCGTTCGGTCAGAGCGACCAAATGCGCAAGTTGCCGCCGCCGTAGATCGACCTTGTCACGACATTCGACTTCGGGCTGAAAGATCATGCGGTATCCTCCTCTCTCATATCGAAAACCCGTTGTGCCTTGCCCTCCTGAACGGGGAGGAAACCGGCCTCATGAAACTCGACGACCGGCGTAATGACGATCGACGAGCGCAGATTCTCGATCACTTTCCTGCGAAGCGCGTTCATGTCGCGCGCGTCGTCGCTGAATATCCCCGCGTGAACCTCGGCTTTTACGGTCAACCGGTCGAGAGCACCCGACTTTTCGACGACGATTTGATAGTTGTTCCCGATCTCGGGCAGTTGCATGATCGCCTCTTCGATCTGTGACGGGTAGATGTTGACGCCGTTGATGATGAGCATGTCGTCGGTACGACCCTTTATGCGGCCGATCCGGCGGTGAGTTCGCCCGCACCGACACGGCGAATCGTAAACGAAAGAAAGATCGCGGGTGCGGTAACGGAGAAGAGGAGTCGCGCGCCTCTTGAGCGTCGTGAAAACCAACTCTCCTTCCTCGCCTTCGGCGACGGGCCGGCCGGTCTTCTCATCTATCACTTCCATAATATACGCGTCTTCCCAGACGTGCATGCCGTTCTTGTAGACGCACTCGAAAGCGACCCCCGGTCCGTTCATCTCGCTCAGTCCGTAGGAGTTGTACACGTCGATTTCGAACATCGCTTCGAGCTTGAGTCGCGTGTTCTCCGAATGCGGTTCGGCGCCGACGAACGCTTTCGTGAGCGCGAGATCCTTCGGCGTGACTCCGCCTTCGGCGAGCCGCGCGTGGAGATGCAGCAGATAACTCGGCGTCGCGTGAAGCACCGTCGTGCGGAAATCCCGCAGGAGTTTGATCTGACGCTGCGTGTTTCCCGAGCTCGAAGGAATCACCATCATTCCGACACGTTCGGCGCCGTAGTGCAGACCAAGACCGCCGGTGAAGAGTCCGTAGGTCATCATGTTCTGAAAAACGTCGCGCCGGTCGGCGCCGGTCGCCGTCACCGAACGCGCGGCGAGCTCGGTCCAGTTGTCGATATCTTCGGCCGAATGATAGATCACCGTCGGAACGCCCGTTGTGCCGCTTGAGACATGCACGCGAACGACGTCGTCGAGTTCGACGGCGAGGAGGCCGTACGGGTAGGCGGATCGCAGATCGTCTTTGGTGGTGTAGGGGATCCGTTTCAGATCATCGAGGCTCTTGATATCGTCCCCCGACGAAATACCCGCTTCGCCCAGGCGCCGCGCGTAGAAATCGGTTCCGAGCGCGCGATCGATCGTTGCGCGCAGGTCGGCGAGCCGGCTTTGAGCGCGTTCGGAAGGGTCCGCCGTTTCGACTTTCCGATTCCAGTAATGAATTTCCATAAAAAACCTTTGGTCGGTCGACGTTGCCGGCATTCTACGGCGGCGGATTCGAGCGGTCAATACGGCGGGGCAGGGCGAATCACCGGGCAAACCGTCGCGGCGCCCGTTATGTTTCGAGGACTTTCCGCAGCACTCTCCGCAGCTCGGCGAATCGATATGGTTTTTCGACGATTCCTTTGAAGCCGTACTCCCCGTAGTTCGCCATGACCGGATCGGTGGCGTAACCGCTCGATACGACGATCTTGGCCCGCGGATCCACCTTCAGAATCTCCCGCGCGGTCTCCTCTCCGCCCATCCCGCCGCGGACGGTCAGGTCGGTGATCACGATGTCGTACGGCGTCCCTTTTTCATAGCACCGTCGGTATTCGGCGATCGCCTCCCGGCCGTCGACGGTGCAGGTTACCTCGCATCCCAACCTTTCCAGCATCGCTTCAATCACTTTTCTGACGGCGTCCTCGTCGTCCATAACCAATACTCTCGCGGGAGAGACGGCGAGGCCGGACGACGTTTCCGAAACAGACGTCTCGACGACCGGCGACTCCTCCGACTCGGCGGCGGGCAAATCGATCGTAACGATCGTCCCGCGATTCGGCTGCGAGTTCGCCGTTACCGTTCCGTCGTGTTTGCTGATAATGGAATGTACGATCGCCAGCCCCAATCCGCTTCCCTGTTTTTTCGTCGAAAAGTAAGGATCGAATATCCTGTCGAGATGCTGAGCCGCGATTCCGACACCTTCATCCTGAACGGTGATTCTCACAAACCGACCCCGAGACGTCGTGACGTTTTCGGCGACGACGGTTATCGTCCCCCCGTCCGGCATCGCCTGTTGAGCGTTGATGACCAGGTTCGCGGCGACCTGGCTCAGCTGTCCCCTGTCGGCTTCCACAGGCCACAGATCGGGGGCGATGTCGGCCCGCAGCGTGACGTTGCTCCCCCGCAGCGAGAACCGTGCGGTTTCGGTGACCACCTCGCCGATCGGGATGATCTCCCTGATCGGCTCGCTCCCTTCTGCAAAAGTAAGCAACTGTTTGGTCAGGCTGATCGCGTTTACCATCGAGCTCCCGGCCGATTCGAGGAACTCGTACGATTTGTGATCGGGCGACAGAAACATCTTCGCCATCTCGATGCTTCCGAATAGTCCGGTGAGAAGGTTGTTGAAATCGTGGGCGATGCCGCCGGCCAACACCCCCACCGATTCCAGTTTGGTCGCCTTCAGCAGCTCCCGCTCCACGCGGAGCTTTTCGGTCACGTCCCGAAAGACAAGCACGACACCGATGACCTTGGCCGTCGCGTCTTTGATCGGCGCGCCGGAATCGGCGATCTGATATTCGGCGCCGTCTCTGGCGATGAGCACGGTGTGGTTGGCCAGTCCGACGACCGCACCGCTTTCAAGGATCATCTCGACGGGATTCTTTACCGGCTCCCGGGTGTACTCGTTCACTATGCGAAACACTTCGGTAAGCGGTCTTCCGACGGCCTCCGTTTCCTTCCAACCGGTCAACGTTTCGGCCACCGGGTTCATTCCCATGACCTTGCCGTGCGGGTCGGCGGAGATGACCGCGTCGCCGATCGAGTTGAGCGTCGTTCTCAGGCGCTCCTCGCTTTTCCTGAGCGCCGCCTCCGCCTGTCTACGTTCGGCTATTTCGGTGGTCAGATCCGCAACCGTCCGCCGTATCTGCCCGGCCATATGGTTGAGAGACCCGGTCAAAGCGTTGATTTCGCGAATGCGGCTCTCGTCGTGACCGACGGCCCGACCCCATTCGCCCTTCGACAGCGCGTCGGCAAGGGCGCCGAGACGCGAAATCGGGCCGACGATTCTCAGATTATTGAAGACGCCGAGAACGACGGCGCCGAGCAAGGTCGCTATCACAAGAAGCAGGGTGACGCGATTATTGGCCTCGATTCGCGACATGAAATCGCTTTCGGGAATTACGACGACGGTAAGCCAGTCGGGGCCGTCTTCGATTCCGAGCGGGGAAACCTGCAGATGTTGACGCCTACCGGCGATCTTGAACTCCACGTGCCGCGTCTCGGTTATCCGACGGTAGTCGCCGAATCGGGCGGTCAGGGCCTTCGCGGCGTGGCGAATAAGCGGATCGGCGCTGTCCGCCGCGGAGAGTCGCCGCCGAACGGAATCTTCACCCGAGCCGGCGAAAAGCCGTTCTTCGCCCGAAGAGGCAACGAGCAGCCCGGACCGCTCGACGATAAAACTTCGTCCCGTTTCGCCGACCTCGAGGTCCTTCAGAAAGCCGCTCAGTCGAGAGAGAAAAAGATCGACCGAAACCACTCCGAGCAGCCCGCCCCGTTCGTCGTAGACCGGACGACTCGCCGCGATCGCCATGTCCTGCCCGGTAAACAGGATATAGATGTCGCTCCACACCGCGTCGCCGGCCACGACCGCCTCGACGTACCAGGGGCGGGTTCGCGCGTCGAAATCGGGAACGGAAAGCAACAGGTCGGTCCGCTCCCCCCGATCGTTGGTGGCGTACTTTCTGAACCGTCCGTTTGCGAACCCGTCGGTCGCAATAACGTACGGGAACCCTCCCGGGCCGTCCCTCCCGGCGTCGACCACGCCGCCTTTCGTATTGCCGAAATAGACGCTCGACACCGAGTCGAAGATCTGAATCTGTTCCCAAAAGTGACGTTCCAACACGGCGGGGTCGTCGGCGTCGAGGATGCCCGCACGCATCATTTTGGCATTGGCGAGATTGATTCGATGCGGTGTATCGAAAAAAGCGGCCAGATGCTCCTGGATGCGGGCGGTTACTTCGTTTCGCAATCTGCGGGCGACGTCGTTCACCGCGCGGTGTCCGTTGCGAAACGAAAAAAACCCGACGAGACCCGTCGATAGAACCGTCAGCGTGACGAAAGAGGTCACGAGTACGGCAAGCAAAGGGACGCGCTTAAGCGGCTTGTTTTGTCGTCGCAACATGTAAGCTCCGCTCGCGCGGCGTCGGCGCTCGACGCCGCGCGCCGGTAGTAATTATGACTCTCATGTGCCCGCACCGCCACCATTTTCTTCTTAGGTCGTTCGTTTCGCCGGGCGCCGCGTTCGCGGTTACCTAACCAAAAACAGGGATTCGAAATCCGGCGCGCCGGATTTCAAATTGCTCAACCAAAAAAATCGGTTTGACACCGATATTCGCCGCCTATATAATCAGTGCGACCTGCATCTATTCATAGAAACACACGGAACATGAAGGAGAGTGTAGTGAAACGCTTAACGATCGTAGCGTGTCTGGTGTTGTTCGCCTGGACGGCGGCATTCGCCGGAGGCGCAAAGGAAGCCGAAACAATCAAGATCGGGGCGATTTTCGCCGTTACCGGTCCGGCCTCGTTCCTCGGAGCGCCCGAGGCCAAGACCGCCGAGATGCTCGTCGAACGGATCAACGCGGCCGGCGGCGTCAACGGGTCGCAGATCGAGTTGATCATCAAGGATTCGGCCGCGAATCCCGAAAAGGCCATTTCGTTCGCCAAGCAGCTTATCGAGGAAGATCAGGTCGTCGCGATCATCGGGCCTTCGACAAGCGGCGAAACGATGCAGATTAAGGAGTTGTGCAACGAGGCCGGAGTTCCGCTCGTGTCGGCGGCAGCGGCCGAGGCGATCGTGAATCCGGTGGCGCCCTACGTTTTCAAGACGCCGCAGAAAGACAGCTACGTCGTTCAGTGGATTTACCGGACGATGAAGGATATGGGCATCAAACGGGTCGGGGTCGTCGCGGCGAACACCGGGTTCGGGAACGCGGGAAAAGGACAACTGGAAAAATACGCGTCCGAGTTCGGGATCGAGGTCGTCATCTCGGAGAGCTACGACAAAGCGGCCACCGACTTGACCGCGTTGATGAACAAAGTCAACGCCGCCGGCGTCGACGCGGTGGTAAACTGGTCGATCGTCCCGGCGCAATCGATCGTCGCGAAGAACATGCGGCAACTCGGTATGGAACAACCGCTGTTTCAGAGCCACGGTTTCGGCAACATCCGCTACGTCGAGGCCGCCGGCGAAGCCGCCGAAGGGATCATCTTTCCCGCCGGCCGACTTCTCGTCGCCGATCAGCTTCCCGACTCCGATCCGCAGAAAAAGCTTCTGGTTCAGTACGCGGCGGACTACCAAGAGAAATACGGTGAGCTCGCGAGCACTTTCGGCGGGCACGCCTACGACGCGCTTCAAATCGTCGTTGCGGCGATCGAAAACGGCGGCAGTGCCGAGCGCGACGTCATTCGCGACCAGATCGAGAAGCTCACCGATTTCCCCGGGACCGGCGGTGTTTTCAACTTCTCACCGGCCGACCACAACGGGCTCGGGATGGACTCGATCGTTATGCTGACGGTCAAGAACGGCAAGTTCGCGCTTCTGAAGTAAGCGCCGATTGTCACAGTACACCCGGATTGAGAATCAGCGCATTCAGCCGTCGTAAGACGATGGAACGAAATGCCGGGGCGCGAATCGGCGTCCGATTCGATCGATCGAATCGGACGCCGTTTTCGAACTGCTCCCCTCCGCGTTTTCACCGCGCCGCTTTTCTGATACTACTGTAGGCTCAATGAGCTTCGCGCTGATTCTCCAGTACTTCTTTTCCGGCATCACCGTCGGAAGCATCTACGCCGTCGTCGCGATCGGATACAACATCATCTACAACGCCACCGGCATCATCAACTTCTCGCAGGGCGAGTTCGTCATGCTCGGAGGGATGATCTCCTACTCGCTCAGCGGCGTCATGCCGATGTTGCCCGCGGTCGCGCTCGCGGTGCTTGTGACCGCTTTTGTGGGAAGCGCGTTGGAGTTCGTGTTTATTCGACGATTAAAAGACGCCGGCGTGCTCCAGATGATAATCGTCACGATCGGTCTGTCGATTCTCATCCGCGAGGTGGCGCTTCACGTGTGGGACGAGCAGGTGCGCGCGCTCGATTTTTTTACCGGAAATGAAATCAGCTCGCTTGACGTCTTCGGAGCTCGTATCTCGCCGCAGGTGCTCTGGGTACTCGGCGTCACCGCGCTTATCGTCGTCGCGCTCTATCTCTTTTTCCGGTTTACGCTTACCGGGAAAGCTATGCGGGCCTGCGCGGCGAATCGCCGTGCGGCCGGGTTGTGCGGGATAAACACCCGGTGGATGATCAACCTCTCCTTCGTTCTCAGCGCGGCCATCGGCGCGGTCGCGGGAAGCGTCGTTTCCCCGCTCACGCAAACGCACTACGGAATGGGATCGGAACTTGCGATAAAAGGGTTCGCCGTCGCGATTCTGGGGGGGCTGGGCAACAGCATGGCGGCGGTGCTCGCGGGGCTGCTCCTGGGGCTGCTTGAGACTTTCAGCATCAGTATCTTTCCGATGGCGTACAAGGACGCCATCGCGGTTCTGATTCTTATCGTCGTCCTCGTCGTGCGGCCGAGCGGTCTGTTCGGCTCGCGTGAAGCCGCAGCGCTCAAGGAGTTTTGACGGACCATGCGCCGCTATCTGCCCGCAGCGCTGCTCGCCGCGACGGTGGTGATCGTTCAGCTACTGACGTGGGTTCTGGGAAAACCGTACTATCTGACACAGCTCACGATGTCCGCCTATTACGCGCTCGTCGCGGTCGGACTCTGTTTGCTGATGGGATACGCCGGACAAATCTCGCTCGGACAGGCCGGTTTTTTCGCCGTCGGCGGTTATACCGCTGCAACGCTTACGACGCAGAACCTCGCCGGAATGACGGACAGACCGCTCGTCGGTCTTGCGGCGTCGTTGGGACTCCTGCTTTCGAGAACGAACGCCTACGGTGAGAGACTTCTCTACATCAACCCGTGGGTCTCCTTCGTTCTCGCGATGCTCATCACCGTCGCGGTCGCCTTTATCGTGGGCAAGCCCGTTCTCGCGCTGAAGGGGCACTATCTTGCGATGGCGACCCTCGGATTCGGGATGATCGTCTATCGAATCGTGCTGGGCACATCGATATTCGGGGAGGCCGACGGAATATCGAACGTTCCCGCGTTTCCGCTCTTTTTCGGGCTTACGGTGAGCGGGCGGATGACCGAAAGGGTGCGGAACTACTATATCGCGTGGGCCGCGGTACTGGCGGGAATGGTGGCGCTCGTCAACCTGATAAACTCGAGGGCCGGTCGAAGCCTCCGAGCGCTTCACGGAAGCGAGGAGGCCGCCGACGCGATGGGCGTCAACACCGCGCGACTGAAGCTCAACGTGTTTATCGTCGGCGCGCTTTTCGCTTCGGTCGCAGGCGTGCTGCTGACGCACTATAACGGCGGGATCGGTCCGTCGGAAGCCGGCGCGGTGAAATCGATTCGCTACGTCGCGATCGTCGCGGTCGGAGGGATGGCCAATCTCTGGGGCACTTTGATCATGTCGGTCGTACTCAATTTTCTGTCGCTTCGCGGAGTCTTCGGCAGCTACGACGACGCGGTGTTCGGCGGCGTGCTGATCGCGATCATGCTTTTCGCCCCCGACGGGTTTCTCAAGATGCCCTTTCTGGTCGGCCTCAGATCGCGACTCCGGGCCCGTGGCGAACGCGCGGTCAATCCTCTCACCGACGGCGGTGACGGGAATGGCTGAGCTGCTTCGCGTCGAACGGCTCAACCGCTACTTCGGCGGGCTTCACGCGGTCGACGACGTCGATCTCGCGGTGCCCGACGGCGCGATCAAAGGGATTATCGGGCCGAACGGCGCGGGGAAAACCACGCTGTTCAATCTGATCGCCGGGACTCTTCCGGTCTCATCGGGGAGCATCGTATTCGAAGGAGAGGAGATCCGAGATACGAAACCGTATCGCGTGGCCGCCAAAGGTATCTTGAGAACGTTTCAGACGATCAGGTTGTGCGCGCATATGACCGTGCGAGAAAACGTCATGCTCGGCCGCCATGTCAGGACCCGCGCCGGGTTTATTGCGGGGATATTCCGTCCGTCGTGGATGAGACGCGAGGAACGCGAAATTCGAACGCGGGCCGATGAAATACTCGATCTGCTCGGTATCGGCGATTTCGCCGACGAGGAGGCGACGAACCTGCCGTTCGGAAAACAGCGGGCCGTGGAGCTCGCCCGCGCGCTGGCCGCCGATCCTCGATTGCTGTTGCTCGATGAACCCGCTTCCGGACTGAACATCCATGAGACCGACGATCTCTGCGGGCTTATTCGGAACATCCGTGAGATGGGCATCACGATACTTCTCGTCGAGCACGATATGTCTTTGGTCATGGAGATATGCGACGAGGTGGCGGTGCTCGATTTCGGACGCAAAATCGCCGAAGGAACCCCGTCGGAGATTCAGAAGAACAACGATGTGATCGAAGTGTATCTGGGCGGAGATTATGCTTAAGATACGGAACCTCGAGTCGGGCTACGGACGGCTGAAAGTGCTCAAAGGGCTGACTCTTCACGTCGATCCGGGGGAGATCGTGACGATCATCGGCGGAAACGGCGCCGGCAAATCGACTCTGCTCAACACGATCTCCGGGTCGGTCCGGGCGCAGGGCGGGAGCGTGTTGTTCAAGGACCGGGAGATTCGCAATCTTGCGCCCGAGAGAATCGTATCGGAAGGATGTTCGCTCGTTCCCGAAGGACGTCAGCTCTTTCCCACGATGTCGGTGCTCGACAATCTCGTGCTCGGCGCCTACGGACTCTACCGTTCCGGGCGAAAGGTCGAAGCGGAGGAGGAACTCGAGAACGTTTTTGCGCTGTTTCCTCGCCTCGCCGAACGGACGCATCAACTCGCCGGTACTCTGTCGGGAGGAGAGCAGCAGATGGTGGCGATCGGTCGGTCGTTGATGGCGCGCCCCGAGCTGATCATGCTCGACGAGCCGAGCATGGGACTCGCGCCGTTGATCGTTCGCGACATACTGCTTACCGCGTTGAAATTGAAGGAGCAGGGGAAAACGGTGCTCCTCGTCGAGCAGAACGCGAAGGCGGCGCTCCAGATCGCCGACCGGGGATACGTTATGGAAACCGGGCATCTCGTCATCGAGGGGAGCGCCGCGGAGCTGTTGGAGAACAGGGACGTCCAGCGGGCCTATCTCGGGAAGGACTATGCGCGCATCGATGAGTGACTGCGTCCGATTGTCCCGGGACGTCCCCGCGGAATGCGCGGCGGCGCGCTCTTCGGCGTCGACGAGATCGAATCGAGGGAGGTGCGTATGATGTATTCGCCCGAGTTCGAGGCTATGAGCCGCGACGATCTGGAGCAGGTGCAGCTCGAACGGCTTCAAACGACGTTGAACCGCGTCTACCGGAACGTGGCCGCCTACCGCAGGGCTCTCGACAGGGAGTCTGTCGACGTGGAGCGGCTGAGGTCGCTCGACGATCTGCGCTATCTACCCTTTACCACGAAAGACGATCTGCGCGAGAGTTATCCGTACGACGCGTTCGCGGTTCCGCTGAAAGACATCGTCCGCATCCACTCGACATCGGGAACCACGGGGAAACCGATCGTCGTCGGGTACACCAAGACCGACCTTTCGCACTGGGCGTCGCTGATAGCGCGTGTGCTCGTCGCCGCGGGAATCACCGATCACGACTTCGTGCAAATCGCATTCGCGTACAATCTCGGGACCGCGGGGCTCGGGTTCCACGGAGGCGCCGAGAGGGTCGGGGCTTCGGTGATCCCCACGTCGAACGAAGACGTGCGGCGACAGCTTCGCATCATGCGCGACTATAAGTCGACGGCGCTCATCAGCACTCCGGGCTACGCGCTCCATGTCGCCTCGGTCCTCGCCGAATCGGGCATTCACCCCGACGAGCTCTTCCTGAGAACCGGTCTCTTCGGCGCCGAGCCGTGGAGCATGGGGCTGCGGACGCAGATCGAGGAGACCTTGCACATAACCGCTTATGACAATTACGGCCTGTCCGAAGTCATCGGTCCCGGCGTCGCGTTCGAGTGTTCCGAACGTAACGGCCTGCACGTCAACGAGGACCACTTCATCGTCGAAGTGGTGGATCCGGAGACCCTCGAGCCGCTTCCGCCGGGAGAACGAGGAGAGCTGGTTTTCACGACCATCGCGAAGCAGGGCTTTCCTCTGATTCGCTACCGAACGGGAGACATTTCCTCGCTCATCCCGGGCACGTGCCGGTGCGGGCGGACTCTGGTTCGGATGGATCGCGTCTCCGGGCGGACCGACGATATGATCATCGTCGAAGGGGTAAACGTTTTCCCGTCGCAAGTGGAGGAAGCGTTGCTGAAAGCGGAAGGCGTCGAGCCGCACTACCGGATCGTGCTCGACCGCGAAGAGGGACTGGATACGATGGAGATCCAGGTGGAGGTCTCCGCCGCGCTCCCGGAGCTCGACGATGCGGGGGAAGTCCTCAAGTTCAGGCGCACTATCGAAACTCACCTGACGACGAGTTTGGGCTTTTCGCCGAAGGTGACGCTTGTTGAGCCGAAGACTCTCGAACGATCCACCGGAGCAAAGATCAACCGCGTGCTCGACCGACGCGACGCGTAGCCTGCCCGCGTATCGACGGTCAGTACTCCCTGAGCCTCTCTTCGCCGCGGAGGAAACGGAGCGCCGCTTCGGCGAGCGCCTGCATCTCTCCTTCTCCGGGAAACACCATGACCGGGGCGATCCAATCGACGCGCTCCTCGATCCAACCGGCGACGGGAGGTCGGGCGAAACCGCCGGTAAGAAAAACCGCATCGAGCCGGCCGTCGAGCGCGGCGGCGGCGGCGCCGATCTCCTTCGCGATCTGATAGACCATCGCGCGCATGACCCGCTCCGCGTCGAGGTCGCCGGCCTCGATCCTGCCGAGCGCCTCTTTGACGCTCGACGTGCCGATGTAGGAGGCGAGCCCGCCTTTGGTTGTCAGAAGCGTTTTGAGCGCTTCGGCGTCGGCGTAGGCGCCGCAGAAGCAGAGATCGACGAGTTGAAGAACGGGAAGCGATCCGGTCCGCTGCGGTGTGAAGGGGCCGCCTTCGTTTGAGTCGTTGACGTCGACGATCTTCCCTCCGACCATCGACGCGACCGAAATCCCACCGCCGAGGTGAACCCCGACGAGACGCGATCGATCGAACGGTGTCCCCGCTGCGTCGGCGGCGCGCCTGGCGACCGCGCGGAGATTGAGCGCGTGGGAGAACGACTTCCGCTCGATTTCTCGGAGACCGGAGTACCTGGCCACATCGTCGAGCTCGTCGACGCCGACCGGGTCGGTAATGATCGCCGGGCACGCGTATCGCTCCGCGACGATCGAAGCGAGCGGGGCGCCGAGATTCGAGGCGTGTCTGCCGTACCGGCAGAGAAGGAGGTCGTCGACCATCCCTCGAGTGACCGGATAGCTCCCGGCAGGGACCGGTTTGACCAATCCGCCCCGAGCGGCAACGCAGTCGATGCTTCCGGCCGCTCGGGCGAACTCGATCACACCCGCTTCGCGTGCGCGCAGCTCGGCGCGCAGGTCGCCCGGGCGCGTCGGCGGCGCGGGTAGCGTCGCCGCGCGCGACTCATGTACCTCGGCGGCGCCGGGAGGCCCCGTGTAGAGCGCGAGCTTTGTCGATGTCGAGCCGGGATTGACGACGAGAATCGTCGTTTCGGTTCTCTTCGGCATACGACTACACCAGCGCCCCTGCGAGAAGCAGCGAGTTGAGCTTCTCCTGCGCGCGATCGGAACGTGAAAGGAGCACGATGGGGATTGTCGCGCCGATGATCACGCCGCCGCTTGCGTAGCCGGCGGCGTGGTTGAGCGCTTTGCCCAGGATGTTCCCGGCGACGATTTCGGGAACCACCATGATATCGGCGTTGCCGCGTATTTTCCCGCCGTACTTCTTCGCTCGGCAAGCCGCGGGGTTGAACGCCAGATCGAACGCCATCGGACCTTCGACCACGGCCGACGGGAACACTCCTTGTTCGGCCAACGCGGAAAGCTCGGCCGCTTCGACCGTCGACGGGATCGCGGGGGTCAACACCTCGACGCCGGAGAGCAGCGCTACTTTCGGTCGTCCGACGCCGATGTGGCGAAAAAGGGTCACGGCGTTGTTGATGATGTCGATCTTTTGCTCGACCGTCGGTTGTATGTTCAGGCCGCCGTCGGTGACGCCGATGAACCTGCCGTCGTCGCTTTCGAATACCGCGACGTGCGAAAGAAGCGAATCGCCGCGAAGCCGGCTGCGGAGCACCGCCCGCATGAGGGTCGCGGTGGCGACGCTTCCCTTCATCAAGAGATCCATTCCACCGCTGCCGGCGATTTCCACCGCGGCGGCGGCGGCCGACTCCGAGTCCGAAGCGGGGACCAGCGAATACCGCCTCAGACCGGCCTCGTCGGCTTTCTTTCGGGTAGCGCTTTCGGGACCTATCAGGATCGGTTCGAAACAGAGATCCGCCGCGACGGCGACCGCCCGGAAGATCTCTTCATAGTCGGGAAATACGACGCCCACTCTCAAGGGACGCGAACACGACTTCGCAAGTCCGAGCAGGTCTTCGTAGCCCACCGTCCGATCCGCCTATCCCGCTTGTCGCGCTTGTCCCGCCTGCATCCCCAGATCGAAAGCCTTGAGGTTTGTCTCGACCACGCGCTCGCCCTTTCGCGCGAACACCTCCGAAATCGTTTTCGTGATCGTCGATTCGGGAACCGGAAGCGCGTGAGCCGCCGCGCCCACCATGACCATGTTCGTGGCGAGCAACGACCCCGCGTCTCGCGCGAGCGCCAGGCTGTCGATGAGAGTGGACTTAGGGATCTTTCGGATCTGCGCGTAGACCTCTTCGACGTCGGGGTAGTCGGTAATGTTCTCCAAAGGATTCTTCGAGGTAACGAGCTCTCCGTCGGGCGCAAGATAACCGACGTAGCGAAGGCTCTCGAGCGGCTCCATGCTCAAGACCATCGCCGCCGTTCCCGTCGCGATAAGGTCGCTCGCGATCTCCGAATCCGAGATACGCAGATTCGCCAACACGGCGCCGCCGCGCTGCGACATTCCGTGGACCTCCGACTGTTTGACGAAAAACCCCGATTTCATCGCGCTTTGCGCGATGATGGCGCCCACCGAGAGAACGCCTTGTCCGCCGACGCCGGCGAGAATAATATCGTAGTTCATGATTCCTTGTTCCGTGCTGCGCGACGCGCGGTCTCGACACACTCGCGTACGGTTATGACGACCGAAACGCCCTTGTACGAGAGCTCTTTTTTCAACGCGGCCATATTCTCCTCGTGCTTTCTGCGGTGAGCTTCAAGGACAACGACATGCTCCGGATCGACTCCGACTCCCTTGACGATGTTCGTCAGCTCCGACGAAGGATAGAGCGTCTCCTGACCTCCGGTCATCGCGACGGCCATATTGTCGACGATGACCACGGTCATGTCGGCGCCGGCGACAACCGCGTCCATGAGAGGCGTAACTCCCGAGTGCAGAAAGGTGCTGTCGCCGATTACCGCGATGATGTTCTTCCCGCCCGCCTCCGCGGCTCCTTTGGCCATACTCACCGAAGCGCCCATGTCTACGATGGTCTCTGGAACCTGATACGGAGGAAGCGCGCCGAGAGCGTAGCATCCGATGTCCGAGGTGACCGTCGCGTCGCCTATTTCTTCGATGACCGCCTTGATAAACGCGTAGGTATCGGCGTGACCGCACCCCTTGCAGAACTGCGGCGGACGCTGTGGAAGCGTGAGCCCGTCCAGAACGATACCCGAACGAGTGGGAAGGCCGAGCGCGGGCCGGATGTTGTCCGGATTGAGCTCGCCCGAGACCGGCAGAGCGCCGTCGACCTTTCCGACTATTTCCACCCCCGGATCTATCAATCCACGAAGATAGCGCTCGACGTAGGGGTACCCTTCCTCGACCACCACGACACGATCGACCGACTCGACGAGCCGGCGTACTTTCCCCACGGGTATCGGATAAGCGCCGATGTGCAGATGCGACGGCTCGTTATCGAATTCGGCCACGTTTTCCCGATAGTAGTTTCGAGCGATCCCGGTCGTGATGACCCCGACCCGTGCGCCGTTTATTCGAAGCGCGTTATGCGGCGCGCCTTCGGCGTACTCCCGGATATCGGTCTGCCTTTCGATAAGCGAGGCGAAGTTCCGGCGGGCCATGGCCGGGAGCAGCATCCACCCTCCGCGACGCGTGCACTTCTCCAGCGGACGTTCGGGAATCGGCGCCGCGCCTTCAACCGCCGCCCTCGAGTGCGCGAGCCGTGTCACCAGCCTTATCATGACGGGAATCTGGAATCGCTCCGACAGATCGAAAGCCTCTCTTGTCATTTCGTAGGCTTCCTGTTGATTCGCGGGCTCCAGACAGATAATGCGAGCGAAATCCGCGTAAAAACGACTATCCTGCTCGTTCTGCGAACTGTGCATTCCGGGGTCGTCGGCGATACCGAGCACGAGCCCGCCGGTAATGTCGAGAAGCGGCGAGTTCATAAACGGGTCGGCGGCGACGTTGAGCCCCACGTGCTTCATGGTCACCAGTGCGCGTCGCCCCATGAACGAAACGCCGAGGGCTTCCTCGTAGGCGGTCTTCTCGTTGGCGCACCACGAAGCGTGCGGTCGGCCGTGCTTCCGCGTCCAGTCCAGAATGTATTCGAGTATTTCGGTCGACGGCGTACCCGGATAGGCGTACGCGGCGCTGACGCCGGCGTCGATCGCGGCTTGCGCGACCGCCTCGTCGCCGAGCAGTACTCTCTCAGTCATGTATCCTCCGCATGTCGGCACAGATTGTGCCGCATTCTGATGGATATGATGTGAATGTTCAACCGCGCCGGGCCGAGCTCAGAGTCGGCGATCCGATCGAAAGCGACGTATGACGGTTTCAAAGCCGTCGAGCGACCGCGATATCACCTCGTCGTCAACGCAGAAAGCGATCCGGAAATACCCCGGTTTCCCGAAGCCCCGTCCCGGGACGGTCAACACCAGCTCTTTCTGGAGCGCCTCGACGAAGGCGAGGTCGTCGCCGCCGGGCGCCTTCGGAAACAGGTAGAAAGTTCCGTCCGGCTCGATAAGATCGTACCCCATTTCGGAGAGACGGCTGCAGAGCAGCTCCTTGCGGCGCTTGTACGGCGCAATATCGACGGCGCATCCCGCGATACGTCCGACGACCCGCTGCATAAGCGCCGGCGCGTTTACATACCCGAGAATTCGGGTGCACAGGATGAGCGCGTCGACAAGAATCTCCACCTCGTCGCAGTCGGGACTTGCCGCGATCCATCCGATCCGCTCACCGGGTATCGAGAGCTCCTTCGAGTAGGAGCTTACGACGACGGCGTTGCGGTAGTGTGAAAAGATGCTGGGAACCGAGACGTCTCCGTAGACGATTTTGCGGTACGGCTCGTCGCTTACGAGATAGATGGTTCGTCCGATCTCTTTGCTCTTCGCTTCAAGCATCGCTCCGAGAGACGCGATCGTACGTTCGGGATAGACGCGACCCGACGGGTTGTTCGGAGAATTGATGACGACGGCCGCCGTTCTCGAATCGATCGCCGCTTCGACCGCATCGACGTCGAGGTCGAAATCGGCCGCTCCGTCGACCGGCACGAGCTCGCCGGAGTGGTTGGCGGCGTAGGCGCGGTACTCCATGAAGCAGGGAGTAGGGGCTATGACGGTGTCGCCCGGATCGAGAATCGACTTGAGTACGACGTTGAGCGCGCCGCCGGCGCCGCACGACATGACGATGTGATCGCCGGTCACGGCCGCTCCGTACTCTTTCGCGACGTATCCGGCTACGGCTCGGCGTACTTCCGGATAGCCTCCGTTGGGCATATACGCGTGCATCCCGTCGGGGTCTTCGGACAAGAGATCCGAAATGGTCGAATGAAACGCCGCGGGAGGGTCGAGATCGGGATTGCCCAAACTCAAATCGCACACGTTCTCGGCGCCGTGTTCGCGCTTCAGCCGGATTCCCGTTTCGAACATCGCCCGCACCCATGACGAGCTCTTCATCGATTCACGTACACGCCGGGCAATCGCCATGTGTCGCCTCCCATTCCTAAGGATCATTCATCCGCGCGCGTTTGGTCGAATCGCGCCGCGTCCTCACACGGCGTTCAGTCTCACGCGTCGGGACCCCATTGAAACCGAAATCGGAGGCGCGTGTAAAGCCGAAACCGCGACCGGCCGCGGCCGTGGTAGCGGCGCTACCCGGTGTGGCGGCGCGGCCGCGCGCGAGGTAACGGCGCAGCCGGATGCGACGGCGCGGTCTCATGGACGCGCAACCCGGCGCGGCCCCCGGTTCTTCGGCGGCGTCCTATCCCGAGCAGAGATACCACGCCACGGTCTTGGATTGCCGAATCACGCGGACGCTTTCGAAGGTCCGACGCAGCTCGTCGGTCCCGGCGCGTCCGAACTCGCGGTAGTGGCTCCGTTCGAGGCGTTCGAGAATACCGGTCGGCGACCACGCGCGGATCGCCCCGGGAGCGAAGTCGTGCAGAAGCACCGTCCCGCGCGAGACGCGACGCATCTCGCCGTACAGCGTCCGGCGGTCGGCAGCGTCGAGTCCGTGGACGAGGTACGCGGCGAC
>JAJRYZ010000173.1 GCA_024275515.1 Spirochaetota bacterium | reverse complement strand
GGCGTGGAGGAGGGCGCTCGAAACGTCCTGTCCGTCTCTTCTCGCACCGCTCTTATCAGCACCGTCGTCGGAGTCGTCTTCGCTCTGGCTCTGTCGATCTTTCTGGGCCTGTTCTTGGCTCGAATGATCGCCGACCCTCTTCGCAGGGCCGTCGAAATGGCGGACGGCATCGCAAAGGGCGACTTGACCATCGAAAAAATCACAAGCCGGTCAGAAGACGAAGTCGGACAGCTTACCGCCGCCTTCGGGGTCATGCTTGACTCGCTCAACAGTTTACTCGGCCAGGTGGACGAAGCGGTAGATCAAGTAAGCTCCGGGTCCGAGCAAGTGGCGCAGGCGAGCCAGTCATTGAGCCAGGGTTCGACCGAGCAGGCGAGCTCTCTGGAAGAAATCACGGCTTCGCTGAATCAGATCAATAGTCAGTCCGATCAGAACGCCGATGCGGCCTCGGAGGCGAGCTCGGTCGCCAAGAGAGCGTTACAGAATGCGTCCGACGGCAACGAAGCGATGCAATCGCTTGTTAAGGCAATGGGTCGAATCAACGACAGTTCGGAAGAGATTACCAAAGTGGTCAAGGTCATCGACGACATCGCCTTCCAGATAAACCTGCTTGCCTTAAACGCGAACGTCGAGGCCGCTCGAGCCGGAAAATACGGAAAGGGGTTTGCGGTCGTCGCCGAAGAAGTGCGCAACCTGGCGGTGCGAAGCGCGGAGGCCGCAAAAGAAACTACCGAGATGATAAGAGAGACGACACGTAGCATCGAAGAAGGCGACAAAGCCGCGGAGGCGACCTCCGCTCGACTTGAAGAGATCGTTTCCGGGTCGAGTAAAGTCGCAGACTTTCTGGAGGAGATCGCCCTGTCCAGTAAAGAACAGGCGCAGGGAATCGAACAGATCAACCAAGGGCTTTCGCAGATTGATCAGGTAACCCAGTCCAACACGGCAAACGCCGAGGAGAGCGCCGCGGCGGCGGAAGAGCTCGCCTCGCAGGCACAGCAACTCCAGGCTCTGGTGGCGCAATTCAAGATTGCCGACAACGGCTACAACGTGCGGAACGTCGGGGCCGGCCGGTCGACGAAATCGGCGCCCGCCGACGACGTATCGAACGACGACGACGGTAACGGCCGGTCGCCGAAGCCGGTCGAAGGCGGTTTGCGCACCGACCGCGAGGTTACCCCGCAAGAGGTAATCAAGCTGGACGACAATGACTTCGGCGCCTTCTAGCGACTGACGGCGATGCGGATTCCTCATCCGATAGCGAGGAATCCGCATCGTCTCGGGTTCCCGGTTCGTCGGACGTTCGAGTTCTCACCTTTCAGATCGAAAAACGTCGTCGCGCGAACACCGCACCTTACTTTGTTCGAATAGCTATTCTTTTGGGTTTTACCGCCTCTTTCACGTGCAGCGTCAGCGTCAGGACGCCGTCTCGTAGCTCGGCTTCGACGCGCTCCTGATCGATCGTCTCATCGAGCGTGTAGGACGCCGCGTAGTCTCCGTCGATCCGTTCCCGGATCAGATGACGTCCTTCTACCGGGCGGACTTTCTCTCCCGAAACTCGCAGTTCGTTGTCCTCGATATCGATATGCAGGTTCTCTTTGTCCACACCCGGCATCTCAAGCCGGATAAGCACCTTTTCATCGTCGCCGACGATCGAGCACCTCGGCCGAATAACCCTGCGGCGCTCCGGCACCGTCTCGTGCGTAGACGGCTCACGAGTCGATGTCTTCTGCAGTTCCTTTGTAGCCATCGTCAACCTCCTCGATGTGCTATTTCGTCTTGAGCTCGATTTTCTTCGGTTTCGCCTCTTCTTTCCGCGGTATCGTCACCGTCAGTACGCCGTTCTCGAACTCGGCTTCGGCACGATCGATGTCCGCGGTGGTCGGTAGCGATACCATTCTCTGAAACGTCCCGTCCCACGTTTCCCTGCGATACACTCGCGCCTCCTCGTCGATCTCTTCGCGCTTCTTTTCGCCTTTGATCGTGAGCGCGCCGGCGGCGACCGAAAGCTCGACGTCCTTCTCGCTCATCCCCGGAAGATCGCAGGTGATGATGAGCGCCTCGTCGGTCTCCACTACGTCGAGGGGCGGGGCTATCGAACGGTCGAAGATGCCCGGAGAGTCGGCCATGCCGGCGAAATCGAACAGTGCGTTGATCTCGCGCTGCAGCCGATCGAACTCATCAACAGGATCGAATCTGTTTGATCGCCTTCGTACCAAGTCCATATCTTGGCCTCCTCACTCGTGGTTTTCTACGGAAGAGTAAGCATAGAATGTGCCAATTCCCTCCGGTGGTCGCCCTCATAATTCGCTGTAATATAATAACTTACACGCCACCACCCTCCCGTCCGCAACGCGACGGCGCGATACCGGACCGTTTGAGCAGAAATTCCACACCGGCGCCGAAAGACCCGCCGAATCATGTGTCATTTCTACACAGCCTGCGCGCGGTGCCGGGACAACAGGATCGGTATTGACTGAGAAAACGGAATCACTATCTTTCTCGTATGGAGCGTGAGTGGGATCCTTACGAGGCGCTCGGAGTATCGAGGGACGCGGGCGCCCGTCGGCGCGCGCGCGGACGGCGCCGAAGTGGAAATCACGTTTCTCATCGATCCACGCCGGCGATGGCTCTTTGAGTTAGACGGCGTCCGCTCCCGCGGCCCGAAACTGACTATTGTACAGATCGGCGTAGAACCCGTTCCGGTCGAGCAACTGTTCGTGCGTGCCGGTCTCGATGATCTCGCCCTCGTTCATGACGAGGATCAGATCCGCACCACGAATCGTCGAGAGCCTGTGCGCGATGACGAAATTGGTGCGGCCCGCCATCAGTTTGAGCATCGCTTTCTGCACGAGCGCCTCGGTGCGCGTATCCACGCTTGAGGTGGCTTCGTCGAGAATCAGGATCGCCGGATCGGCGAGCACCGCCCGCGCGATGGTCAATAGCTGCTTCTGACCCTGGGATATGTTCGACCCGTCCTCGTTTATCACCGTATCGTAGCCGCCCGGGAGCGTCCGGATAAAGTGGTCGGCGTGGACGAGCCGGGCGGCCGCGACGATTTCGCGCTCGCCGACCTCGCCGCGGCCGTAAGCGATGTTTTCGCGGATGGTCCCGCTGAACAGCCACGTATCCTGCAGTACCATACCGAAGAGACTTCGCAGTCCCTCGCGGCTCATGTCGCGGGTCGAGACGCCGTCCACGCTGATTCGCCCTTCATCGATTTCGTAGAATCGCATCAACAGATTCACCAACGTCGTCTTTCCCGCGCCGGTCGGTCCGACGATCGCGATGGTCGACCCCGGCTTCGCCTCGAGGCTCAAGCTTGTGATAAGAGGGATCTCGGGTAAATAGCGAAACGCTACGCGCTCAAGTAGGACGTGTCCGCGTGGCGTCTTCAGGACGACCGGCGATTCGGGATCGGCGCTCTCTTCCTCCTCGTCGAGAAGCTCGAAGACACGTTCGGCGGCGGCAATCGTCGACTGTATGACGTTGGTGACGTTCGCCACCTGAACCAGCGGTTGTGAAAACTGTCGGGCGTACTGAATAAACGCCTGGATATCTCCGATCGCTATGCGCCCTCGCGTCACCAGGACCGCCCCGATGACGCTAACCAGCACGTAGGCGATATTGTTTACGAACCGCATAAGCGGCATGACGATTCCCGAGATGAACTGCGCCTTCCACCCGGCGTCGTAGAGTTCGGAGTTTATTCGGTCGAACTCTGCGATCGAATCGCCTTCCATTCCGAAGGCTTTGACGATGGTGTGTCCGCCGTACATCTCTTCGACGTGACCGTTCATGTTTCCGATCGTCCGCTGTTGCGCGGCGAAGTAGCGCTGGGAACGCTTGATGATCGGGCGCATGATAAAGACACTGAACGGAAGAGAAATAAACACCACGAGCGTCAGCAGGCGGCTGATCGACAGCATCATGACCGTTACGCCGATAATGGAAACCACGGCGGTAATGACCTGCGTCACGCTCTGCTGAAGCGTCGTCGCAACCAGATCCACGTCGTTGGTAACGCGGCTCAGGATCTCCCCGTGTGTCCGTGAATCGAAGAAAGCGAGCGGCAGTCTCCGGAGCTTCCGATTTACGTCTTCACGCATGTCGTACGTCGTCCGCTGCGCAACGCCGGCCATGATGAGTTGCTGTAACAGACCGAACGCCGCGCTCGCCAGGTAAAGCGCGATAAGCGTAAGCAGGATCCGCCGAATCGCATCGAAGTCGATCGCCGCCCCCGGAACTCCGCGTATTTTCATCATCAGCCCGGTAAACAGCGTGGTGGTCGCCCGGCCGAGTATTTTCGGACTGACGATCGCGAAGGTAGTCGAAAGAACGGCCGTAGCGAGAACCATGACAAGGCGCAGCCTGCGGGGCTTCAGATAGTGTGCAAGACGTCGGAGCGTTGCCCGGGCGTCCTTCGGCTTTTCCGCCGGCATGGCCATCCCCGGATGCCCGCCGCCTATTCCACCCCGCACCGGCCGCACCGGCGTCTCGCCCGTCCTCGCCGCTCGTTGCGGCCCGGACTCCGGCCTCCTCATCGGCCCGCCGCCGCCTCGGACGCCCGGCCCCGTTCCGCCGCTTCCAACCTCCGGCCGCCGGCGGCGCCCGCCGGGTCCTGCCGCACGATACTCCTGCCGGTCTTTCACGCTATTTCCTCCATGGAGAGTTGAGAGAGCACGATCTGCCTGTACACTTCGCACGCCTCCATCAGCTCCGCGTGAGTGCCGATCCCCCGAACGACGCCCTCTTCGAGAACGACGATCCTGTCGGCGCGCATGATCGTCGCGACCCGTTGCGCGACGATGAGTACGGTCGCCTCGGAAAGCTCTTTTCGGAGCGTCGCGCGAAGCTTCGCGTCGGTTTTGAAGTCGAGCGCCGAGAAGCTGTCGTCGAAAATATAGATCTCGGGGCGGCGGACGAGCGCTCGCGCGATCGACAGCCGCTGCTTCTGCCCTCCGGAAACGTTGGCGCCGGCCTGAGAGATCTGCGTCTCCAATCCGTCGCTCATCGCATCGACGAACTCATCGGCCTGAGCGATCGACAGCGCCCGGCGCAACTCTTCCGCGTTTGCGTCGCGCTTTCCATAGCGTAGATTGTCTTTGACCGATCCGGAAAAAAGAACCGCCTGCTGAGGTACATAGCCGATCCTTCGGCGAAGATCCTCCTGCGTTAGCTCCCGCACATCGACCCCGTCCACGAGAACTCTGCCGGAGTCGACGTCGTAGAACCGCGGAATGAGGTTGACCAACGTAGTCTTTCCCGATCCCGTCCCCCCGACAATCGCCGTAATCTCGCCCGGCGCCGCCTTGAACGTCACGTTGCGGACGGCCGGCTCCTCGGCGCCGGGATAGGCGAAGGTGACGTTGTCGAACTCGACGAAACCGCTCCGCCGGCCGGTTTCCCGAGGCGATTCAGGATCGTCGATCGTGGGCCGCATCTCGAGCACCTCGTTGACTCTCTTCGCCGAAGCGGAGCCGCGAGGAATCATGACAATCATCATCGCGGCTATCAGAAGCGAAAACATTATCTGCATCGCGTATTGAATAAAGGCCATCAGGTCGCCGACCTGCATCGCGCCGGAATCGATGCGAACGGCCCCGAACCACACCAAAGCCACGGCGGTAAGATTCATCATGAGCATCAAAACGGGAAATGCGGAGGCCATGATCCGGTTGACCTTGATCGCCGTTTCGGTCATGTCCCGGTTCGCTTTTTCGTATCGCGCCTGCTCGTACTCGCTGCGGTTGAAGGCGCGCACGACCCGGATGCCCGAGAGACGCTCTCGGAGCACCTTGTTCAGCCTGTCGAGCTTTTTCTGCATCGAATGAAACAGCGGAATCCCCTTCGCCGCGACAAAAAGGATGAAAGCCGAGAGGAGCGGCAGAGATACGACGAAAACGAGCGCAAGCCTCGCGTCTTTCGACACCGCCATCACGACGCCGCCGACCGCCATGATCGGCGCCATGACCATCATCCTGAGAATTACCACGGTCACCTGTTGAATCTGCGTCACATCGTTGGTCGTTCGGGTAATGAGCGAGGCCGTCCCCACCGTGTCGAACTCCTGCAGCGAAAACCTCTCCACCCGCCGGAAGATCGAACCGCGAATGTCTCGGCCGAAACCGACCCCCGCCTTTGAAGAAAAGAAGCCTGCAAGGATCATGCAGGCCGACCCGACAAGCGCGATCGACAGCATCCACCCGCCCGTCCTGAGTATGTAGGAGACGTCGCCCTGAACGATGCCGATGTCGACGATGTCCGCCATCAGCGTCGGAAGATAGAGCTGGGAAATCGCCTGGAAAGAAGTCAGGGTCAAGACCAGAAGCACGAGCCCCGTGTACGGCCGCAAAAAACGGAGCAGTTTGAGCATAAGCCTCCTCCTAGTGGTTATCGTCGGCGATATTCGCCCGACCGTCCGTGTCGAGAAATCGGAGCACCCGCGAAAGCAACCGGAGAAGCGTCTTGCTCTCTTCGACGCCGAGATCGTCGACTATTCTTTCGAACAGCTCGATCATTCTGCGCATCGATTCGGCCATAATCGCCTCGCCCTGTTCGGTCGTGCGAAGCAGTACGACGCGCCGATCCTCCTCGTCATGGCTGCGCACGACCAGACCGCGCGACACGAGCCCTTTGACGAACTGAGTAATCCCGGAAGGGGTCACTCGCATAATCGAGGCGATTTCCGAAACCCGAATTCCGCGCTCCCGTGCCCGGCGGTGAATGATGGAAAGCACGAACGTTTCGCCGGGAGTGAGATCGGCGGGATGCCGGCAGTGGCGATGGATACGAACGATGTTGAACAGTGTTTCGAGAATCTGCTGCGCGAGAGGTTTGCTCGACATTGCCGCTCCGTCGGCCGACGACCTGGGTAATTTAGCTTCTAAACTAATTAATTTCTCGTGCGGCGTCAATCGGTATTTGCCGCCGTCGGGTCCTGTCCGAGGAAGCGACGGTTTTCGGAAGCCCTTAGCGCCGGTCGAGCGCCCGCCGTACGGCGATCGTCAGGTCCCGCATCGTGAACGGCTTTTGAAGAAAATCCACACCCTCTTCGAGCACACCTTGAGACGAGATGACGTTTGCCGTGTAGCCGGACACAAACAAACACTTCGCCTCCGGGTAGAACAAAAGAAACCTGCTTGCCAACTCGCGCCCGTACATCCCGGGCATTACCACGTCGGTCATGAGCAAATGGATCTCTCCCTCATGCTCCTCGGCCAACCGGATCGCTTCGCGTGGGGTGGAAGCAACGAGCACCGTGTAACCGCTATTCTCCAGCATTAGTGCGGTCATCCGCAAAACCGACGGCTCATCCTCCACAAGCAGGACGGTCTCCTTGCCTCCGATCGGTGGTCCGGCGGCGTCGCGCTTCTGCGTCGGAACGGGCGCATCGGCGCACCGCGGCAGGAATACCTCGAACGTCGTCCCTTCCCCCGGTTCGCTGCGGACGCTGATGAACCCTTCGTTTTGCTTCACGATACCGTACACGGTGGATAGTCCAAGTCCCGTGCCTTCGCCTGTCTCCTTGGTCGTGAAGAAAGGCTCAAAGATCTTTTCAAGCGTATCCTTGTCCATCCCGCTGCCGTCATCGCCGACGGTGAGGAGCACGTAATCACCGGGGAGGAATCCCGGGTGAGCGTCGCAGTAAGCCCGGTCGATGGTAGTATTGCCGGTCCCGATGGTCACTTTACCCTCGCTCCATATCGCGTCCCGCGCGTTGACGCACAGGTTGGCGAGCACCTGATCGATTTGGGAAGGGTCCACCTTTACGGGCCACACTCCCGCTCCCGGCGTCCAGACCAAATCGATGTTTTCGCCGATCAATCGCCGGAGCATCTTGAGCATGCCTTCCACGGTGTCGTTCAGATCGATTACCCGGGGATCAACCGTCTGTTTCCGCGCGAATGCCAACAGTTGCCGTGTAAGCTCCGCCGACCGTTCGGCCGCCTTGTGGATCTCCCTCAACCGGTCGACAAGCACGCCGTCCCGGTCGCGCTGATCGGCGGCCACATGGTCAAGAGCCATTTCGACGTGGCCGAGGATGACGCCGAGCATGTTGTTGAAGTCGTGTGCCACTCCGCCGGCCAATCGACCGACCGACTCCATCTTCTGGGCCTGTTGGAATGCCTTCGCCAACCTCAGTTCTTCGGTGATATCACGCTTGACCGCAACGTAGTTGGTCGTCCGCCCGGAGGCGTTTCGCACGGGAGAGATGACGGCTTCCTCCGTATAAAACGTGCCGTCTTTCTTCCTGTTAATGAATCTGCCCTTCCACGTCTCTCCACGCGTAAGCGTGTCCCACATCCGTCGATAGAACGCCTCGTCTTGTTTCCCGCTCTGAAGGATGCGCGGATTCCGACCGACGGCCTCCCCACGGGCGTAGCCTGTGGTCTTCACGAAGGCCGGGTTAACGTACTGTATCGTCGCCCGGCTATCGGTAACGACGACGATTTCGGCCGCTTGATCAATTGCCACCGACAGTCGTCGGTGCGCGATCTCGGCCAGTTTGCGATCGGTGATGTCCTGCATCGTCCCGACGACGCTTCGCGGCCGGCCTCCGGCGTCCCGCTTGAGTACTCCCAAACCCAAAATCCAGCGTTCGGCGCCGTCGGCGAGGCGCACGATTCTGTACTCTCTGTCGAAGCGGCCGCGGCCCGACAGGACGTGGTGCGTCAGGTAATCCTCCATCGATTGCCTCTCGTCGGGATGCACAATATCAAGCCAGCTCTCCACGCTGCGCTCCCAATCCCGGCCGACGCCGAAGATGTCGTCCAGTACGGGCGAGCTCTCGAAAAGACGGGAGGAAATGTCCAGAACATAGCTGCCGATCCGCGCCACGCTCTGCGATTCAAGCAGCAAACGCTCGCTCTCGCGAAGCTCGCCCGTGCGCGACATAACGAGGCTGCGCAGTCGTCGGTTCCAGATCCACACAAGGAGGACGACGATGACGCTTCCCGCCAAGCCGGCGAGGAGCCCGCGGACCCAGTCGGGCGCTTTTACAGAGGTAGGATCATAGATGAAGCCTTCGAGCGAATAGCCCGGATCGAGCAAACCGAGCTCCACGTAGGTGTCGGCAATGTGGCGCCAACGACCCGGGTTGATATGGCCAATCTCCACAAGATTCGGAAGAATCATTTCCCGTGTTTTTTCCGCTTCGTAGCGCAGGTGCTCGCGTGAGATACCCCGTTCCCGAACACCGGGGAGCTCCAAGATCATCTCGATCATCTCGTCGACATGATCCATGGCGTATTCCCAGCCCCTCAAACCGGCCCGCCGAAAAGCCGCCGCGCGCTCGGGATGCCGCGCAATCTCCGCTTCGGTCGTAAACAGCGAATCGCCATAGAAATCGAGGCCGTAGTCGATCGGTCGTATGAAAGACGGCTCAACGCCCCGCATGAGCATCTGGTGGGGTTCGTCCGTGATGTACGCCATTTGGGCGTCGACGCGGCCGTTT
>JAJRYZ010000172.1 GCA_024275515.1 Spirochaetota bacterium | reverse complement strand
TTCAGGGTGAAGAATCGAAGCAATTGTTTCTTTTCGACAAGGTCGACTCGGGCTATCGGGCACGAAGCTCGCAGACGCCGTATCCGTTTATTCTCTCCACCTACCAGGCGGAACGTATCATTAAGACGTTCGAGCCCGAAGAGAACGAATCGTGATATACTGCCGGAACGATGAGAAGACTCAAACGCGTGACGCTTTTGAGCGCCGTTTTCGCCGGTCTCGCGGTTCTCATGTTCGTGTTCTTCGTTTCGACAGGGGGGATCATTCCGTTGGGAGGCGCTTTCTTGTTTCTGGTTCTCAGCGGTTTTGCGCGAAAGAGGGAGTCGTACGAGGAGTACCGCGACAGATATGAGAAGCAGTTCGGCGTGAAAGACGAAGAAGAATAGCCGAAAATCCGAGGACGGGGAGGGAGCGACGCATGGAACCGATACGGATTGCGTGGGATTGGCACATGCCGCGGTCGACGCCGCAGGAGCGACGCGAGCTTGTCCGTTTCGTCACGGAACTCGGTTTCGATGTTCTCGTCGTCTCCCGGCCCGAGGTGGACATGGTGGAAACGGCTCACGAGGCGGGCATTCGGGTTGTCGCGGTGCTTTCGCCCGGCCTCGATGCGGCTCGGACAAAAGCCGATCCGGAGATCGTACAGCGGATGCTGCCTTCCGAAGAGGCCATGCTCGAAGCCGGCCGGGTCGACGGCGACGAGCAACGGCAGCGGCTTTCTCACCGTTGGTTCCCGTTGTTTCAGAGCGGCGATCTGCTCTGCTACGAACACCCCCGGGCTCGTCGGATTATCGACGAACGCGTCGACGAGTCGCTCGCCGTCGCCGACGGCGTCGCTCTCGACGGTTTCGGGTTCCGAAATCACTACGCCTGCTTCTGCTCCCGCTGCTCGACCGCTCACGGAAGCGACGCGGAAAGGCTCGCCCGTTTTTCCGAGGAATCGCTCATCGGCGTCTCGAAACGGATCTACGAGCGGGCGAAGTCGAGGCGGCAAGACGCGATCGTTTTGAATCATGTGTGGCCTCCCTTCAATCCCAATCCGTATTACGGCGCGCGTCTTTATCTCGACTACTGCACGCAGACGATCTCGTGGTTCTATCGGCCCGTCTGGCCGATAGAGCGCGTCCGACTCGAGGCACGGCTTCACAAATCGCTCGAAGACAAAAGTCGAAACACCTTCGTGCCTTTCATCGGTCTGTACGACGATCCATACCAGCGCCGGTCCGCCGACCGGATCCGCGCCGAGTTGGATATCGCCCTTGAATACGGCGAGGGCTCCGTTGTGCTCTGCACGCTCGAGGGGCCGGCGCACGACGCGACGATACGCGCCGTCGTCAAAGACGCGCTTCTTCGCTAAACTCAATCTGCATGAACCTTGCGCTCACCGACGGTATCGAGGTCCTGCGCGCGAAAAGCGACACCTCCTGCGCAACCGGATCGCCTGCCGGGACATCCACCCTTGCTTTCGTAAAGATCGTCGGGCTTGCCGACGACGAAATCGCGGCCGGGGGGGGGCGGCAGGTCATTGACGCATCTCCGTTTCACACGGAGAATGGCCGTTGCGACGGAGCGTCCGGCTTTGCACCACACACGCCGTCGACTGCAAGGTGCCTTTTGCCGCGAGATTCCCGTCGTCGCGCACGGTATCGGGCGCAGCGCATTCAGACAGGAGGAGCCGAGCCATGAGTATTCGGTTTGCATTTGCAGGTTTTCGTCATATCCATATCGATGATCTCTACGCTTTTGCACGAGAGCGCGATGAGGTCGACATTGTCGCGGCGGCCGAGGACGACGCCTCCGCGGCTCAAGCAGCTCGCGGACGCGGAATCGAGCTGACCGACGCCTCGGTCGATGCGTTGTTCGCCCGGGCGGACGATTTCGACGTCGTAGCAATAGGCGATTATTATGGAAGACGCGGAAGTCTCACGATTCGAGCGCTCGAGGCGGGAAAGCACGTAATCGTCGACAAGCCGTTATGCATCTGCCTCGACGAACTCTCCGAAATCGATCGTGTTCGCAGAGAGAGCGGACTTGTGGTCGGTTGCATGCTGAACAATCGTGATTCCGGCCCCTTTCGGACGCTCAAATCTCTTATCGGCGACGGAGCGATCGGGGATGTGCAGACGATTAATTTCATGGGACAGCACCCGCTCATGTACGGCTCGCGACCGGAATGGTATTTCGAGGAGGGAAAGCACGGCGGGACGATCAACGACATCGGGATCCACGCTTTCGATATTATTCCATGGATGGTCGACAGCGAATGGCGCTGCGTCGTCTCCGCGCGGACCTGGAACACCCGCCTACCTAAGCATCCGCATTTTCAGGTGTGCGCGCAGGTCATGCTCGAGCTTGAAAGCCAAGCGGGCGTCATAGGCGACATGTCGTATCTATCTCCCGACTCTCAGGGGTACGACGTGCCGCAATACTGGCGCTACACGATTCACGGCGCCGAAGGGATTCTCGAAGCGGGAATGAATCTGGAAACCGTCTCTCTGTGGCGAAACGGATCCGATTCGGTCGAGATCATCAAGCCCGATCCGGGTCGGCCGAACGGTGTGTTCGAAGATTTCCTCAACGAGGTCGACGGCAACCGGGCGGTGTGCGATCTCACTTCCGACCAGGTTATCGATTCCTCGCGCGTATCGCTTCAGATACAGCAGGCGGCCGATCGGCGCCAATTCCCGCAGGAGCTCTCATGATCGTCGACGCGCACAACCACCCCGACTGGCACGGACATGACCTCGATCGTTTTCTCGCGAATATGGACCGGTACGGCATCCAAAAGACGTGGTTGTTCACGTGGGAGTGTCCGATCGACGAGTTCGACCCGGCGTACAACAACGTACTCGCCAACGCGCGGGATTCCGACGGACCTGTTCCGTTTTCCCGTGTCCTTTCGTATGCCGAGCGGGCGCCCGAACGCTTCGTGCTCGGCTATGCTCCGGATCCGCGACGACCGGACGCGATCGACCGGCTCGAGGCCGCCGTTGCCATTCACGGCGTTCGGGCGTGCGGGGAGATCAAGCTTCGCATGATGTTCGACAATCGGGACGCCGTTCGACTGTATCGCTACTGCGGGGAGAAGTCGCTCCCGGTAACGGTGCACATCGACTATGAGTTCGACCGGGAAAGCCGGTACCCGAGACCAAACTACTGGTACGGAGGCGGCATCGAAGCGTTTGAACGCGCGGTCGCCGAATGTCCCGAGACTGTTTTCATCGGCCACGCTCCGGGCTTTTGGGCGCACATTTCAGGCGACGATAAGCAGACAAAAGAGTCGTATCCCGACGGAAGCGTCGTGCCCGGCGGGAAGATCGTCGAGATGTTCCGAACGTACGACAATCTGTACGCGGATCTGTCTGCGGGTTCGGGTCTCGGCGCGTTGAACCGGGACCATGCTTTCGCGGTCGATTTTCTCACCGAGTTCCAGGATCGTTTGTTGTTCGGCCGCGACTATTTCGACGATCGGCTCCGGTCGCTTCTCGAAGAACTCGATATTGCTTCGGAAGTACGAAAGAAGATATTCAGAGACAACGCGCTCAAGCTCGAAAAGGCCGCGGCGGCCGCGGCGGGCGACACCGATTAGCGCCGGCGCCCGCCGCCGCGCCGTTGTCCGGCTCGGTTGAGTTCGCGGCGCCGAGCTCAACCGAACCGGACACTTTCAGTTCCCGAGCAACTGAGAATGACCGGCGCGTCCGTTGGAGTGCGATCCGGCGGATAACTCGCGTCGTACGGCCCGCAACAACCCTCTGCGACTCTTCGCTCGGTCGAGAAGATGGGGGAAAACCTTTCTGTTTTCAAGAACGGCGACTTGTGGGAACCGTTCCTTGAGTCGGGGAAACCACCTGCGCGTATCAAGGCGCGATCGCGGGAACAGTGCGCTGCCGGCGCGGCCGCTTTCCAGCGAACGCAGTCGGTCGAGTTCGGCGTCGAGCGCGGGAAGCAACCCGGTACCGGCAATGTTTCGCGTGACCTCGTCTCGTACAAGTTCCATGACCCGATCAAGATTGGTGCCCGTCCGATACGCCGCCGGAATCGAAACGGGCACCAGTGGCTCTCCTTCCGAGCTGAAGCGAACGAGCCCCGCGGTGTAGTAGTCGCCCGGATGCAGCAACGGTCTTGCGCGCGGCCTGACCGAGATACTCCGAAGTTCACTAATGATTCTTCGGACCCTTTCGGCGCGTTCACCGCCGGACGGTTCGACCTCGGGGAGCACTTCGCGCTCGTAGAACAGAATGGCTTGAGGCAACGGGAGCGCGATCGTCCCGACGTGTTCCACTTCGGACTCATCGACTCCACACGGGTCGAACTCCGTCTCCCGTGCCGACATGGGAAGAAAACGATAAAGAAACGACGCGAACACTCCGCGGCGCCGCCGCGAACCGAACAACGGCCGGTAGCGGTCGTCGGGCGCCGCGTACTTGCGTATGGCGTCCGCCACGACACCAAGCAGAAACTCATGCGCGGCGCCCTCCTCGACATGCTCGCGGAAAAAACCGGCGCCGCCGGCCAGTATCAACGCGTCGATCGCCGACCGAACCTCCGGGTAGAGCGAAAACGAGTCGAGCGTTTCGTCGCTCTCGGCGCACGCGCCGACAAGCTCATTGAAAAGCGAAACGCCCGTCCTCGCGGCAACGGACGCCTTCCGATGGAGGATGTCGGTTGCCGAGAACCCGAGCGATCGGTCGGACATGACGCCCAGCGCCAAAAGCGCGATATCGATCCGGCATTTGATCAACTCCAACGCAAGCTCGATATCGAACAACCCTGAATACTCTCTCCGCACCCTCTCGAACCGCTGAGAAAGCGCAGTCTCGCGCAGCTCGAGATCGTTCAACCGGACCTTCCACGGCTCAGACGGCGGCGCGTATCTCACGATCGAACCGCCCTGAACATCGCAACGATGTTTTCGACGGGCGTCTTGGCCTGAATGTTGTGGATCGCGTTGAAAACGAACCCGCCGTTCTCGCCGAAGGCGTCGAGCCGTTTTTTTACCTCATCGGCCACCTCGCCCGGTGTGCCGAACGGAAGCGTCCTTTGCGTGTCGACGCCGCCGCCCCAGAAGACGAGCGAATCACCATAGTCGCTCTTCAACCGCCTCGCATCCATGCCCGCCGCGGACAGCTGAACGGGATTGATGATGTCGAACCCGGCTTCTATGAACAAAGGCATGAACGCGGCCACCGCTCCGCACGAGTGTTTGAACGATTTCCACGAGGTATGCGCGTGAATCCAATCGTTCATACGCTTATAGTACGGAAGATAGAGCGAGCGGAAAGTCTCCTCGGAGCAGAAGGTGGAACTCTGAGTTCCGAAATCAGTGCCGCACACGAGAACCGCGGCGGGGACGTTCCCGACCTTCTCGAGAATCCGCTCGAAGTTGGAAACGGCGATTCTCGACTGTCCGTCGAGGACGGAGTGAATATAGTCCTGACGGGCAACGGTCGAAACGTACCATTCCTCGACGTCCCGGATTCCACGAGGGTTTTTCAGAAACGGCGCCGGCACAAGCGCGATGTCGCCGAGGCCCGAGCCCGGAAGCGCCAACACCACCGACCGCCCGGTCCGCGCCGCCGCCTCGACGGCGTCCCGATAGTAGGCGAGCTCCCGCTCCCCGAGAGGACCGAACTCCTCGAGGTTGTCGGCCGGGTCGAGATTCTCTTCGTCGAGCGGGGGCTGACGTACGAGCGCGTCGAAGTAGTAGCCGCCTGCGGGCATCCTCCCGCTGGGCGGGGCCGACGCGTCGCCTTCGGGAAAAACGACCAGCCCCGACCCATCATCGGCGGTGACGAACCCTTCCGGCGCCAACACCTCCTGCCCCCACGGCGTTCGCCACGGTCGCCACCCCGCATTGACGAATCCGAACATCGTTTTGGGTCCGAAGACTCCGACGGTATCGATGCCGAGCACGTCGGCAAGCTCATCGTCGATTTCGCCGAGCATCTGGTAGGGCTCGATCAGCTTGACCGGGCGCGGATCAAGACCGTAGTAATCACGCAGGGCCGCGACAATGCTGATATGCATCCCGCTGACCGCGGTGCCCCCGAAGTCGATAGGTATGCTCCCCGACCTGTGCTGCAGCGCGTCTTCGATTCTTTTCTGCGATTCGCTCATCATGCCCTCCGACGCGCGCACCGGTTCGATTCCGGCGGGGCGACGGCCGCCGGCTCAGCCTACGCTCGGTAGAGTTTGATCAATGCCTGCGTGCCGTTGTTCTCGCCGCCCGAAGAGGCAAGGCGCTCGTACATCGACAGGGCCAGATCGAGCCCCGGAGTATCAAGCCCCATCGCGTCGGAGGAAGCCGCCGCGATACGCATGTCCTTGATAAAGTGCTTGACGTAAAAGCCCGGTTCGTAATTCTCCGCGATCATCCGCGGCGCGAGGTTGGAGAGCGACCAACTCCCCGCGGCGCCGGACTCTATACTCGACAACACGGTCTGCGGGTCGAGCCCCGCGCGGTAGGCGTAGCTTACGGCCTCGCACACGCCGAGCATCCCCGCGGCAATGGCAATCTGGTTACACATCTTGCAGTGCTGTCCGCTTCCCGGAGGACCCTGCAATACGATGTTTTTTCCCATCAATTCGAAAATCGGCAGGACTCGGTCGTAAGCATCTTTCTCGCCGCCGACCATTATCGCGAGCCGAGCTTCGCGAGCCCCCGTATCTCCGCCCGATACGGGAGCGTCGAGCGCGCCCGCTCCCTTTTCCGAGGCGGCATCCGCTATTCGCCGTGCGAGGGCCGGTTCCGAGGTGGTCATATCCACGACGATCGATCCGGGACGAAGCGCGGAAAGGATTCCGTTGTCGCCGAAATAGACTTCTTCGACGTCCTTCGGAAACCCGACGATCGTAATGACGACGTCGGAAGCGCTTGCTACTTCCGCCGGATTCGGCTTCCATACGGCGCCGCGTTCGACAAGCGCGGAGGCACGATCTTTTGTTCGATTGTACACGTTCATCGCGTATCCGGCGTCGAGCAGATGCCCCGCCATCGATTTCCCCATGACGCCGGTCCCGATAAAACCGATTGTGGTGTTTTCAGTCGTCTCCATTCAGCCCCTCCTTCCCGCTTCCACGGTACCACAGCGAATCCGCGATGCCAATCCGAACGCTTGTCCCTCGGCAGTCATCGGCGCCGACCGAGCCAAAGGCGCCGACATGCTTTTCTGGTCGACACACCGCGACAGCTGGTTACGGTGGGCGCTTGCCGTCGCCCTCTACGGCCGGGCCGGAGACCCGTCGTGTCTGCGAACCTGCGTCCACTCGATCACGTCGTTCGGACAAGGATACTCGGCGGCCCTTTTTTCGTCGATTTCGATTCCGAGGCCGGGCCGGTCGTTGGGATACATGTATCCGTCTCGCACCACGGGAGTACCCGGAAAGACTTCGTAGACCTGTTCGGGGAATCGACACCACTCCTGCACACCGAAGTTCGGCGCCCAAAGGTCGAGATGAAGATTCGCCGCGTGGCCGACCGGGGAAACGTCGCCGGGGCCGTGCCACGCGGTCCGTATCGCGTACTGGGCGGCGAACGAAACGAGATGACGCGCCGCGGTGACACCGCCTATCTGGCTGATGTGTACACGAACAAAATCGATCAGCCTTTCCGCGATGAGTTTTTTCCATTCGTTGGGATTATTGAACAACTCACCCATTGCCAGAGGAGTCGATGAAAGTGTTCTGAGTCGTTCGAACCAATCGACGTCTTCGGGAGCAAAACAATCCTCGAGAAAGTAGAGCCCGAACGGCTCGAGATCTCGGGCGAACTGCAGAGCTTCGATCGGCGGAAGGCGCTCGTGAACATCGTGCAGAAGTTCGACCGACTCTCCGATCTCGTTTCTCACGTGATCGAGCGTCGCAAGCACTTCACGAGTGTAGCTGCGGGTATCATAATAGACTCCCGCGGGCGAACCGGCCGGTCTTCGTACGCGCGATTCGGCGCCGCCGTAGCCGCTCTGCTGCACGCGGATAAAGCGATACCCTTGGTCGAGAAAAGAGCGGACCGAGTCGCACACTGCGGCGGCGGTCGCGCCGTCCGCGTGAACATATACCTGCGCGGCGCTACGACACTTTCCCCCGAGAAGATCGTACAACGGCATCCCCGCGAGCTTTCCCTTGATGTCCCACAACGCCATGTCTACGCCCGAGATCGCGTTGTTGAGAACGGGACCGTTCCTCCAGTAGCCGTTTACCATCATGAGGTGAAAAAGATCCTCGATGCACGACGGGTCACGACCGACGAGAAGAGGCTTCAGATGCTTTTCGATTGCGGTCACCACCGCCAAATGCCGCTGAGTAAAGGTGGCACATCCGAGACCGAAAAGATCCGGCTCCGAAGTCTCGACTTTTACGATCACGAGCCGTGCGCCCGCCGGCGCGGTACAGATGACCCGCACGTTACGTATCGTCACGATCCTCTCCTATATCGGCGCCGTTCGGGGAGTGAGTTGCGCGGTAAGCCCCCCGTCGACGTAGAGCACCTGCCCTACAATATAGCTCGCCTCGTCGGAGGTGAGAAACGCCACGACGGCGGCCACTTCGAACGCTCCGGCTATTCGACGAATCGGAATCCGGGCGTTCCAATCGGAACGATAATCTTCGGGAGCAGGCTCCAGGCCGCGATTATAGGTGGCGCCGGGCGCGACGCCGTTTACCCGGATGCCGCGATCCGCGAGCTCGACCGCCATGCCGCGGGTCATCGAGTCCAACGCACCCTTTGTCGCGTCGTACGGCAGCGACGGCCAATGCGCCGCGAATCCTCCGACCGAGCTTATGTTGACGATCGATCCGCCCCCGATTTCGATCATTCGGTCCGAAGCAAGACGGGAACAGTGGAAAGCCCCCGCAACGTTCGTCGAAAACTCTTCCTCGAAAAACGCGCGGCTAGTTTCCGAAATCGGAAGCCTTTTAAGATTCGCCGCGTTGTTTACCAACACGTCGGTAGGACCGTACTTTGCGTCGATGCGCTCGAAGAGCTCGTCTACCTGAGCGGCGCGTCGCAGATCCGCGGGAAACCCGATTGCCTCCGCCCGGCAGCTACGCAACTCGGCGACCGTCTCGGCGACCGCGGCCGCGCTTCTGCCGGTGATCACGACACGCGCTCCCTCCCGCGCAAAACGGAAGGCGATGGCCTTCCCGATCCCACGCCCGGACCCGGTCACAAGGACGACCCGGTTCCGCAGCTCCGGATATCGCGGCGTTATCTCGTCGAACACCGGTGATGACATTGCTTCTCCTTCGCGCCCTGATTGCTCCACAGAAGATCGACTGCTACTATGCATCCGAGATTGTATCCAATAGTCGTATCCGATGGAACCGATGAAACACGCCAAACCCGTCATCGCCGCCGTCCTGTTCGACTTCGACGGCACGGTGACCACGTCCGGTCACCTCGATTTCGCAGCCGTTCGCCGGGCGATCGGCTGCCCCGCCGGAACCTCTCTACTGCAGCATATCGACTCCCTGCCGCCGGATGAAAAAACGGCGGCCGAATGCGTACTCGACAGGTTCGAAATGGAGGCGGCGGAGAAAGCGCAACCGGCGCCCGGACTGATGGAAACGATCGCCTACCTCGATTCACACGGCGTACCGCGCGGCATCCTTACCCGCAACACGCTCAAGGCGGTCAAACGGTCGGTTCAGAACATACCGTCGCTCGCGCTGGAGGATTTCGCCTGTGTCATTACCCGCGAAGACGAGGTCGCGGTCAAACCGGAACCGGACGGAGTAATCGAGGCGGCGGCGCGATTCGGTGTTGCCGCCGACCGTGTCGTCGTCGTGGGCGACTATCTCTACGACATCGAAGCCGGCCGGCGCGCGGGCGCCATGACGGTGTTCGTCGACAATCTCGCGCACCGCTCGTTTCCCGCGCCCGATGCCGACTACGTCGTCGCCGATCTCAGATCGTTGATCTCGATTCTGCACCCGTATCTGGACGGCGCGAGGCGCCTCGGCGCCGAACGGCAACGAGGCTGCGGCGCGTCTCGGCGAGGCACGTAGCGACTTTCCGCTTCTACCGCATCATCAGGATGAATCGTGTCAAATCTTCTCCGTAGCGTAGTACGCGACGGCTGTAATGAGCGGCTTCTACGAGTAGCGCACGGTTCGACTGATACACCGAATGAGTCAACCGACCGCGCAGCAAGAGCATCGCCAGCATGATCAGCGCGTTGTAGTAGCGCAGTCCGAGACGTTCGGCCCGACGGATGAGTTTTCTATCCTCCGATATCACCGCAAGACCGTGCCGCCGCGCACACGCGATGACGAGATCGTCGGCCGCTCCGGCGCCCAGATCGCAGACGCGCATCGGCAGATCGGTCGTACCGTACTCCTCAACGACCTGACGGACGGTGAGCAACTCGATCGTCGACGACAACGGTTCCAGCGCACCGCACCTGGTGAGATACACGATCGAACAGGTATCGATAACGCCTCCGTCAAGGGCGACCAGCTCGTTCGACAGATCTTCGAGTTCGGCCTCGTCGGTCATTTTCTCCCGACCGTCATGTCGGCTTGTCGTAGTAGGACGCGGCGACATCGCGCCCGAGCCGCCGTTCGAGATGCGCTCGCGCGTCGACGACCGAACCGGAAACCACGCCGTCGGCCGACTCGCCGCCGGCTGCAAGCGACTCGTGCGCGCACTCGCACACGAGCGTGGTCAACAGTCCCGACGCCACCGGAGAGAGCGCTGCCTCGGCAACGGGCTCGCCCGACCGATGCGCGACGACCCGCTCGATAATCGTTCCCGGATTCGTAATCCCGAACCCTCCGACCTTGCCGTCGGGAGCGAAATTGAGAAACAGCACGTTCCTGTCGTTTATTCCGTCGGGAGCTATTTCGTGGTACCCGTACCACTCCTTCCACAGATCGACCGCCGCGTCGGTGTAGAGCAGTCGCCCGCTCTGAACGGTTATGCAGTTGGCCGTGTTGGGAAGAATCCAGCCGGAAGTCATGTGGACGGTGGCGCCGTTTTCACAGACCATGGTCGTGTCGACCAAATCGTACCCCTGAGACGCAATCGGAGACAGCGATCTCAGCTTCTGCCGATAGCCGACCGCCTGCACCGAAACCGGGTATAGCCCGGTGATTGCGATAAAAGTGTCGGCCATATGAGAAGTGAGAAACGACACGGGGGAGTTTCGCTCGGCGAAGTCGCTCGATGCGAAAAACCGCGGCTCGTGGTTCGGATCGGCCACCATCAGCTTATCGAGCATGGAGAAAACGCCGACCTGCAGCGTTCCGTACCGCCCGGAGCGGTGTCGCGCGGCCGCTTCGATGACGACCGGATCGCTGCGCTTGTGGAAATCGACGCCCAAATACCTTCCGTGGCGCCGGGCCGTTTCGATCATCGCGTGCGCGTCGACCACCGATGCGGCGGTCGGCTTGGGAACGACGACGTCGACACCCGCTTCGAGCGCGGCGCATACGGGCGCTCGGTGGAAAGAATCGGGTGTGTTGACGGCGACGGCGTCGAGCTCGACGCCGTCGAGAAGTCGACGATAGTCGGTAAACCGTCGCTCGACGGGTATTCGGTATTCTTCGCAGAACCAGTCGAGCGACTCCGGCCGGACATCGCAGGCGGCGACCACATCGATGAGGCCGGAGTACCTGCTCGCGAAATAGAGGTGCCGATAGATCTCGCGAACGACCGAGCCGGTTCCGATGACGCCGAATCGTAGTTTCTTCACTGACGGACCTCCCGAAACGATGGATCGGCCTAAGTATAGCGGATCACTCGATTGCGTGCATCGGCCTCTCTTAGCTCACGAAGCCGGGCGATGCGCTCGTCGGTGGAAGGATGCGTCCGAAACAACGTACGTTCGTCGCGCGCGGACCCGAACATATACTCGAGAATCGAGCGACGTCCGCCTGAGATTCTGGAAAGAGCCGAGGCGAGCCCGTCGGGATCGCCGGTAATCTCAACGGCCCCGATGTCCGCGGTAAACTCGCGGTTCCGCGAGAGAGCCAGCTGGAGCAACAAACTAACCACCGGCGCGCCGATAAGCGCGAGAATGAGCGCGAACGGAAAAACGACCCCGGAGAAGACGACGAAAGGAAGTCCTATCATGAGCAGGAAGAGTCCCGTCTGAGAGAGAAAGCCGGTCACACTTCGTAGCGTGTTGCTGAACGTCAGGATCCCTAGATCGTTGTTGCGAATATGGCTTATCTCATGCGCGAGTACCCCGGCAAGCTCTCGCGGCGAAAGCGCGCCGATGAGCGCGTCGGTCACGATGATCGCCGCGTCGTGCTTGTTTCCGACGCTGAGCGCATTCATGATCGGGGATCGCATGTATCCCAACTGCGGAACCGCCGGAAGTCCCGCCTGCTTCGATAGTATTTCAATCATGCGATACAGTTCCGGCGCCTCCGCAGGAGAGAGCGGCGTTGCGACCCCGGAGGAAAAAAGAGCGGAGGAGGTCGTTCGTGGCGCGAACAGGAGAAAGAAGACGCCGATCGCTCCGGCGTAGAGCAGCATGCTTCCGCCGAACAGTTCGACGCCGATGTACGACACGAGAGCCGCCATAGCGACGAGTATGACGGCGGTTTGAATCATAACGACGCGTTTACTGCGAATGATCTTCTCGTGCATACGACACCTCCATCAATGAAGTTGCATAATACGTGCCAAGATAGTTCGTCTCGTGGGGGAACGAGCGCCGAGGATTCTCGTCCTCCACACGGGGCGATGGTGCGGTCTCGCGAACAGCGAACCGTCGACTCACTCGACCCGCCGACGAAACAGAACAAAGGCTCCATAAATAGCGTGCTCTGAAACGCTACACCCCATATTTAGTGCTCTTTCGAGGCCTCGCGCGACCGCAAATCCCCGCGCCCGAAAACGCCCGACCGGTTCGGTGCAATGAGCGACCGAGGTCTCATTATACCTCGCGGCGCCCGCTTCCCACCTCGCCACCGACTCGGCCGACGCCCCGTGCCCACAGCGTCGGCGCGCGTCGAAGCGTCGCGACTGTATCAATACGACACATGATCGACGGAATCGCCGCACGTTCGGCGCCGGAGGGAACGAATCGCGGCTCGTCGCGACGGGAAGTGTTGCCGGACGGTTGCCGGAGCATGCGAAACCGGCATACCTTTAGGCTCGGGAAGGAGCACCAATGCACACATCGGCGGCGCGACGAGCGAGAACGACCCTTTTTCGGTTGTGCGGAATCCCCGTGTACGCCGACACCACATGGCTCTTTATTGCACTTCTGGTAACCTGGTCGCTCGCGACCGGCGTGTTTCCCTCCTCCTATCCTCATCTCGCCGGTCCGGTGTATTGGGCGATGGGCATCACAGGCGCTCTGGGATTGTTCATGTCGATTGTCTTTCACGAACTTGCGCACTCCCTCGTCGCGCGCTCCAACGGTGTACCGATCAGGGGTATTACGTTGTTTCTCTTCGGCGGCGTTGCGGAAATGGACGCCGAGCCGCCGAGTCCACGTTCGGAGCTGCTGATGGCTGCGGCGGGCCCGCTCGCGAGTATTCTCATTGCCGGTGTTTTTTTCGCTCTGCATCGCCGGATTGTTCCCGTTACCGCGCCGGCGGCGGTCCGAGGCGTTCTCGGATATCTGTGGACGATCAATCTGGCTCTTGCGGCATTCAATCTTGTTCCGGCCTTTCCGCTCGACGGCGGAAGGATATTCAGGTCGCTGCTTTGGCGGTGGAAAGGGTCGCTCGTACGCGCCACGAGAATCGCCTCCTTCGTGGGAGGCGCGTTCGGGATTGTTCTCGTCGGCCTCGGAGTTTATTCCTTTGTTCGCGGCAGCTTGATTAACGGAATATGGTGGGCATCGATCGGAGTCTTCCTCCGTTCTTCGTCGAAGAGATCGTACCGGAATCTGCTGCGGCGGATCGAGCTTCAAAGGCAAAACATTCCCCCGATCGGCGATCGACACCGCGTCTAAAACCCTCCCACCGGCGGGCCGTGCCGGCGGGAGCGACAGGGACGATGAGCGTTTGACCGCCGCCTCGCGCGTGCGCTCCGCCGCATTGCCGAGACGCGGGGCCGTCGAAGTGCGCTACCCGCCGCAGACCACTCTCGCCGCCGTCGAATACTCGGGCGGAAGCGCGAGACCGATCGCCTCGAGTGCGGTCCGCCACCACAACGGCAGACCTGCGGTCACTTCCATCCTTTCGTTTGTGCCGGGATGGGCAAACTTGAGCACGTACGCTCTCAAGAACAGCCTCGACTCGCCGACGCGCGACCGGAAAAACCGGTTCTGCGCGGGATCGCCGTGACTGGTGTCGCCGATGATCGGGTGATTCAGCGCTCGCAGATGTCGCCGCGCCTGATGAAAACGCCCCGTGTGTAGCCGCACCTCCACCAAACTGAACCAGCCTTCCTCGTAGCGCCCCACCGGCTCGTCGACCACCGCGTGCGCGACGGGCCCGACCGTGCTCGTCGCGGCCACCCGCTCGCCGCGCTTGCTTCGCGGTACCGGCCGATCGACCCGCACGCGATCGGTCAAATGACCGCGAACAAGGGCAAGGTAGCGCTTTTCGATTTCGCCGCCTCGGAATTGACTCGACAGCGCCGAGGCGGCGTGCTTGTTAAGGGCGAAAACCAAAGCGCCCGAGGTCGGACGGTCTATGCGATGAACGGTGTAGATGAAAGCGTCCAATCGACGACCGAGGAGGTTTATGCAGTCGGGCGCGCTGCGATCGAGCGGGTTGGGATGAACGAACACCTCCGGCGGCTTGTCGATAACGCAAATCGATTCGTCGAGATAGAGGATCGGAATGGAGATCTCGGAAGACGGATCGCCCATACGCAAGCTATGGCGGTTCGGTGCCGATCTGTCAATGAGCACCGGCGACGCGACAGCAATTCGAAATCAGGCACACCAGATTTCGAATTGCTCCCGACGCGAGAAGCCGCGGCCGAGCGGGCCTCTTGTCGGGAACGCCGTCCGCCGGTCCCTGCGAGGACTTGCCTCGTCCGACCGGAGGGAGTACGCTGTGGCTACGGATGCGAAGAATATGCAGGAACGGGAAAAAATGTGGCTCAGCGGTTTCTTCCTTATCTCGGATGTGAACCTTTCGGACCCCAACTTTCGCCGCACCGTGGTGCTTCTGATCAGCCACGACACGGACGGGGCTTTCGGGCTGGTCGTCAACCGCCGCCTTGGCGCGACTCTTGCGGATGCAATCCCCGATTTTGCGCGTACCGACGCAGGCAAGATCCCGCTCTACGAAGGCGGACCCGTACAGCAGCGGTACCTTTTCGCGATCCACTCCGGTCTTCCCGACGACGTTCGCAGCGAACACGCGGTCGATCCGATCGAGCATGTAACGTTCGAACCGGCATTTCAGGTCCTCGGCGAATACTTAAAAACGAGTTGGTCCCAGCTCGATCCGCGGGAGCGTCCACCGGTACACCTCTACGCCGGTTACTCGGGCTGGGCGGGAGGCCAGCTTGAAAACGAGTTGGAGCACGGCGCGTGGATCGTTCGTCCGGCCGCGGCGAAACACGTCTTCTCCGCGGCGCCGGAGGAAGGGTGGCGCGAGGCTCTGGGCGAGCTCGGCGGGATTCACAAGATCGTTGCGGAAACCGGCTACAAGCCGTCGATGAACTGATCGCCGGCGCCGCGCCTTGCGAGCCTATCGGCCCCCGGCCCGGCCGTCGCTCCATGCGGGTCCGTCGGGAAAACGGTATTCTCTTCGCGCGTGGTCGGTCATTCCGACGAGGTATCCGGGACGTGACGGCAGCACGATTCGGCCGTTTTCGACGACCGAAGGCTGGGCAAAATTGTGGGAGCAAAAACCCACCTGTTCGACGATCACGCCCGACAGATTCGGTTCGCATCTGAGATAGTTCCAGGCCGACAAGTGCGGGACGAGCTCGTCAAGCCCGCTTCCTCCCGCATGCGGGCACACGGGCACCGCGTATTTCTGCGCCACGAGCATGACCGTCAGCGCGTCCGGCGGCCCCATCATTCGGCACGCGTCAATCTGAAACCGATCGACCGCACCCTCGGCGATCAACTGCGCGGCGATGTGCGGGTTCGGGCAATTCTCTCCCGTGACGACTTCGATTCCCGAACCGCGAAGGGCCTCGCGAATTCGTCGGTGCCCCGTTATCGAATCGGGAGCGGTAGGCTCTTCGATCCAACGGACGTCGAACTCGGCCAGGGTTTCCATCCACTCGACCGCTTCGCGCACCGACCAGACCTGATTCGCGTCGGCAAACAGTTCGATCGAATCTCCAAACTCCGCACGAAGCGAGGAGAACCGGTGACGATCGGAGTCGAGGTCCGAGCCCACTTTCAATTTGAATCGGCGTATTCCGCGCTCCTTCATCTCCCGTCGGACCTGCTCGGTCAGCTCGTCTATTCCCGATCCGATCCACGTGGTGAAGTAGCACGGAAGCCCCGACGTTTCCAACTCCGCGCGACGCTCCTCCATTCCGCGTACGTTCTCCGATAAAACGCAGAAAGCTTCGTCGGCGGTCAGATAATGCTCGATGTAACGGAAGTCGATCATCGAAACGATACGCTCGGCGGGAAGCTCGGAAAGCGCCGCCCAGAGCGGCTTGTTTTGAATCTTCGCCCACAGATCGAACACCGCATTCATGATCGCACCGCCCGCCATGTAGTACGGTCCGGCGTTCGGAGCAATCCAGCGCGACTGGACCGGGTTGGCCAGAATCCATTTGAACCGGCCGAAGTCACCGACAAGCTCTTCGAGGCTTTTCCCGCGTATCAGCGCCGAAAGCTCGTCCACCGCCCGGCAGATGAGATCGTTGCCGCGACCAAGGCTGAAACCGATCCCGTGTCCGTCGCCGTACGAAGAGCGCACCGTGACGTAGGGATTCGAATAGTCGGTGTGCGGATTGATCGCATCGGAGCCGTGTCCGAGTCGGGGAAAACGAAACCGGATGTCCTCGATCTCGACCGATTCGATTCGCGCCTCAAACGCGTCGTTCATACCTCACCTCCACCACCGATCAGCCGAATACGACCGGATCGAGCGTCCTTGCCTGCCAACGTTCGATTCGCTCCCGAAGATCGCGAACAACCGAAGCGTCCGCTTCCGCGATAAGATTGACAAGCTCGCCCGGATCGGAACGTAGATCGTAAAGCGCATCTTCGCCCCGGTGCGACCAGGTGTATTTCAATCCCTCCGTCGTGAGTATCGTGCGAACGGGGTCGTCCAGCGCCGCCTTGATCGTGATGTCGTCGGCGAGTTCGCGCCAATCGGGCAGTATCCGCGCATCGCCGAGAACGTCGCCGAACCCACTGTTCATCCCGTTCCACTCCACCACCACGTCTTCGGGACCACAGCACTCGACTTCTTGGCCTCGGGAAGAGAGCGACGACAGCATCGACGTTCCCTCGAGGTGCTCGGGCGCTTCAAGACCCAGGGCCGAAATCAGCGTCGGAACCAGATCGATCTGACTCACGGGCCGACACACACGGCGCGGCCTGATGCGTCGCTCCCGCTTCAGGTATTCGGGAAACGAAATCATCAACGGTACCCGTATGGCTTCTTCGAACATGACGCATTTGCCGAGTAAACCATGCCCCGACATCATCTCACCGTGGTCGCTGGTAAACACGACGATTGTCCGTTCCGCCGCGGGCGAATCGGCCAGCGCGCCCAGGATCCGACCGATTTGCGAGTCCACAAGACTCACGAGGCCCCAATAACGCCGAATGAGCTTCCGCCACCCGGATTCCGTCGACAGGTCCACACCACCGTGCCCGTGCCGCGCGTATCCGAGAGCAAACATCCTCGTCTTGAGCGACTTGTCCGCAAGATCGTCGTCGATGCTCATCGACAGTGGAACGTCGACGTCACGATACTCGTCATTTCTTGGTCCGAAAAACGGCGTATGCGGCTCGAGAAAGTCGACAAAGAGCACGAAGGGCTCATCGGCGTTGCGGTTGACGAAATCGACGGCTTCCGAGCCGACGAAATACGCTTTGGTATGCTCTTCGGGCAAACGCGATGCAAAGTCTCTTGAAAAGAAGCCGCAGCCGGCCTCGTCGACAACGTCGGGTTCATACCCGAGGCGGCGCAAAAAGTGGTGATAGGTCGAGCGGTGAGATCGATCACGATCGGGCCCGTAGTAACTTCGATACGCATCCTCGATGCTGACCCATTCGTCAAACCCGTTTCGACGAAAAACCTCGTCACCGAGATGCCACTTTCCGATGTACCCGCAGTGATGACCGCCTTCGCGAATCAGTTCGGGGAAAACCGGCACGCTCGGACCGAGTGCAAGGTTGTTCTCGGTGCATCCGGCGGTATGCGGATAGAGGCCGGTCATGATCGAGGAGCGTGACGCGGTGCACACAGGCTGCGTGACGTAGGCTCGATCGAACACGACCGACCGGGCCGCAAGCGAATCGATGTAGGGCGTTCGAACAAGCGAATTCCCGTACGCACCGACGGTGTTGGCCGCCTGACCGTCGGTGCAGATGAACAACAGGTTGGCTCTCACGCGAGGGCGTCTCCGATTCACACACTCTTGCCTTTCCGCTCCTGTCGCGCGAACAACGATCGAAACATCGTCCCGATAGCCCCCCCCTTCCTCCGCGGAGAGACGTCCCCGGAGAACGCGAAGATTTTCTCCTCCGGTCCCACGACCAGCAGGACGTCACGTTCATCCAACCGGTAGTCGGGAGAAAAAAACTCATATTCGGATGACTCTTCGGGGCGAATGGCGACGACGTTGAGTTCGTGCTTCTTGCGAATGTGCGCCTCGATAAGCGTCATTCCGGCGAATTCTTCCGGTACACGCACCTCTGCTATGACGAGTCCGGCGCTGATCGGCATGAAATTGAAGATGAGAGAAGAGCCGAGCATCGGCGTAATCCGCTTTGCGGCCTCGCGATCGGGGAAAACAACGTGCGTCGCGCCGACGATTCCAAGAATCTCCCCGTGCTCGTCGGTCTCGGCCTTCGCCACGATGGTCGCAACGCCGAGTTTCTTGAGATAGTTTGTCACCAAAATCGACACTTCCGTCCGGTTTCCGAGGTCGATAATGGCGGCGTCGATGGTCGGCGGTATCAGCTTACGAATGGTCTCTTCGTTGATAGCGTCGGCAATGTAGGCGTTCGTGACCGAGTCTTTCACCTGCTCGACGACGTCGCTGTTTTTGTCGAGAACCATAATCTCGCAGTCGAGATCGGAGAGCTCTTCAAGCATACGGAGGCCGAAAGAACTCATACCGATGATAGCAAACTGTTTCGCTGCCATGCGTCGCCGCTTCTCCTTCCGCTCACGCGCCGACCGCACTACCCGATCAGCACCTGGCCTTCCGGAACATCAATCACACGCTCGTGATACCGAGAGGGCCTGTGCATCGCGGCGGACACCAAACCTACCCTACCGGCAAACATCGTCAACATTATTATGATCTTCCCCAACCCTGTCAAACCGGGAGTAAGACCGAGCGATAGTCCGACGGTACCGAAGGCGGAAAAGCTCTCGAAGACGATGGAAAGAAAATCGGTTGTTTTCCCGAAACGATTCTCGGTGACGGAGAGCAACAGGATACTCGAAAGCAGCAGGAGCGCTGCTTTGGTCACAAAGGTCCCGGCATACGACAGCGTTTTGCGCGTAATTCGACGCTTGGCGAAGCGCACCCCTTCGTTCCGATCGATTCCGCGCAGCGCGGACAGAACGACCAGAAAGGCGGTGGTTACTTTCACGCCCCCGGCGATCGACCCCGGCGCGCCGCCGATAAACATGAGCGGCAAGGTGAGAACCTTCGAAGGAAGACTCATCTCCGACATGGAAACCGTGTTGAAGCCGGCGGTCCGCGTCGTCACCGACTGAAAAAAAGCGCCGAGGATGCCGTCGCCGGCCGAAAGACCGGCAAACACTCCGTTGCGCTCGAAAACGAAGTATCCGAGGCCGGCGGCGGCGAGCAGTACCGCGGATCCCAGCAGCACGATCCGAGTGTGCAGCGCGACCCTCCGCGACCGACCCGTCCATCTGTTGTACAGGTCCTGCAACACGACAAATCCCAAGCCGCCGAGAATAATAAGGACGGCAACAGGCGCCATTACCGCGCCGGTGCCGTTGAACTCCGCGAGGTTCTCCGAGATAAGCGAAAACCCCGCGTTGCAGAAAGCGCTTACCGCGTGAAAAAGCGCGTGACCAAAGCCGTACCGGCTGCCGGCGGAACGATATCCGAGATAAATAAACAGCGCGCCGACAAGCTCAAACAGAACCGTCGTGACGACGATCGAACGAACGATGTGCCGCGCCTCGTGCGCAACACTGTCCACATAGTAGTTTCGAATGAACCGTGCGCTCTTCATCGAAATGCGGCGACGAGGCATCGCCAAATAGAGCGTGGAGAAACTGATGATTCCTAGTCCGCCAAGTTGAATAAGGACCGCGATAACGACCTTGCCGAAAGTGGAATACAGCGCCGTATCGACGGTAATAAGACCGGTAACACAGACCGCCGACACGGCGGTAAAAAGCGAATCCAGGAACGAGAGTCGCGTCTCCCCCGCCCAACTCGCGGGAAGCGAAAGCGCCAACGTCCCGGCGCCGATCAACGAGAGGAAAAAACCGAAGAGAAGCATCCTCTCGGAGCTGACGACAATGCGCCTGCTAAGCACTGTCGCCGGCCGTCCCTATCATCGAAACCTCGGTCAAGACGCCTCGCCGCACGCCGTCGGTCCCTTTTCCGCCGGCACGGCCGGCGGCCCCTGTACAAAAAAAGCCCGGCAACGTCCTACTCTCCCACCCCGCTACAGGGCAGTACCATCGGCGCAGGAGGGCTTAACTTCCGTGTTCGGAATGGGAACGGGTGGTACCCCTCCGCCATAGTCACCAGGCTATTATTTGCGTGTTTCACTTCTCTATCGGTCCGCACATAATACTCGCACGGCGCGATTTGTCAATGCGCGACCCGACAATCTCGGGCTGGAAGGGAAGCGAATAATATGGTCAAGCCTCACGGTAGTTAGTACCGGTCGGCTGAACATGTTGCCATGCGTATACCGCCGGCCTATCGACCAGATCATCTCTCTGGAACCTTTAGTCACCTTAGAAGGTGAAGGGATGGC
>JAJRYZ010000171.1 GCA_024275515.1 Spirochaetota bacterium | reverse complement strand
GTACTGAGACTGCGAGACGAAATCATCCCGATCATCCGACTGCGTCGCTCCCTCTCCTCCCGCGCGAGCGAGGAGGAGGAGGAGGACGACCGGGGCATTTTCATCGTCGTCCAGTCGGGCGATGAGAGGGCTGCTCTCCCGGCGGACGACATCGTCGGCTACCAGCAGATCGTCGTCAAGTCATTGCCCGAATACTTCGGCGATGTCCGGGGGTTGAGCGGGTGCAGCGTTCTCGGAAACGGAGACGTGAGCCTGATTATCGATACGAGCTCTCTTATCAAAGGAAAAGAGACATAACAGATCTGCAAGGAGGCGGTAATGACGACGATAGACGACGAGGACCGGATCGACGAGATGTGGGCGGACGACGAAGTCGATACCGATACTCGAAGATCCAAGTATCTATTCTTCAATCTGGGCGATGAGCTCTACGGGATAAACATCGCATACGTCACCGAAATCATCGAAATGCTGAAGTTCACCGAAGTCCCCGATATGCCCGACTACGTAAGAGGAGTCATAAATCTTCGCGGGAAAGTTATTCCCGTTATAGATCTTCGTCTCCGGTTCAATATGCCGGAACGCGCCTACGACGATCGGACGTGCATCGTCGTCACGACGATCGACACCGCGTCTTTGGGTCTGATCGTGGACACCGTCGCCGAGGTTCACGACGTCGCCTCCGGCGATATAGAGCCCCCGCCGCGGTTTTCCGGCTCGGAGCGGGACCACTACGTGGAAGGACTGGGCAAGGTCGGCGATCGCGTCTCGGTGCTGATAGACGCGCGCAAAATCCTGCAGAGAAAAGAGCTTGAGGTCGTGAAAGGCAGCGCTTAGGACCAGGACAATAGGAGGATGTTATGGCTGGATCGAATCGCAACGTTTCGCTTCTGAAGGGAGTCGGAGGAAAGATCGTCATGATTTTCGTCGTCGCGTCGATCGTATCGACCGCGACGCTCGCTTTTGTGAGCGCCGGCAGAGCGTCGTCGGCCTTGATGAGGAAAGCGGTTTCGCAACTGGAGTCGGTTACCGAGCTGAAGGCCGACATGATAAAACACTACCTCGCGTACACCGAAGATCTCGTAACGATTATCGCCCGATCCGTCGACGGGCGTCGCGCCGTCGACGGACTTGTTCTATCGCGATCGTACGACGAGACACGGACCGAGGCCGACTCCGTCTTCGGGGTTTTCGTTGAGCAGTCGGGATTCGAAGATCTGTCGATCATCGATTACGAGAGCGGTCGTGTACTGTATACGTACCGCCGCGGCGACGATTTCGGCGCCGATCTCGCGACCGGGGAGTTTCGCGACAGCGGACTCGCCGAAGTCTGGCGTCTGGCCAGGGAGGCCGACGCGCCGGTGTTCGTCGACATGAGCCTGTACGCGCCGATCGGGAACGCCCCCGCTATGTTCGTCGGAACGACGATGCGCGGCGAAGACGGTCTTCTGAAAGGCGTGGTCGCGCTCCGATTCTCCCACGCCAAGCTCAATACCTTCGTTCAGCAGAGGGTCGGATTGGGAGAAACGGCCGACTCGTACATCGTCGGAGAAGACATGCGGATGCGGTCGGACTCTCTCCTCGATCCGGACGGTCACTCGGTGCGGGCCTCGTTGAACGGCACCGTCGCGGCGAACGGCGTCGACACCGAAGCCGTCCGCCGGGCGCTTGCCGGAGACGCCGGCGCCGAGCTCATCGACGACTACCGCGGCGTCCCGGTCGTGAGCGCCTGGGACACGATCGAGGTGGGTAAGTTCAGGTGGGCGATCATTACCGAAATGGACGTAGCCGAGATGCGTGAGCCGATCGTTCGGCTCGTCGGCTTCATTGTCTACGTCGGTATCGCGGCCGTCGTGGTCGTCGTCGTCGTCTCGATTCTTTTTTCTCGTTCTATTTCCAAACCTCTCGCTGCCGCGGCGACGGCGGTCGAGCGGATCGTCGGCGGAGATCTGAGCGTACGGATCGCCGAACGGCGGTCGAAGGACGAAGTGAGCGTCCTTACCCGCGGCCTCGCAAAAATGGTGGAGTCGCTGAACGATCTGGTCGGACAGGTAAGCGACGCGGTGGAGCAGGTAGGTTCCGGATCGGAACAGGTCGCGCAGGCGAGTCAATCGTTGAGCCAGGGGTCCACCGAACAGGCGAGCGCGCTCGAGCAGATCAGCGCTTCCGTCAATCAGATCAACAGCCAATCGAACCGGAACTCCGAGGCCGCCTCGGAGGCGAGTTCGGTCGCGAAGGGAGCGTTGCAAAGCGCTACCGACGGAAACGACCGCATGCAGTCGCTGGTCAAGGTCATGGCCCACGTATACGATAGCTCGGATCAGATCACCAAGGTCGTAAAAGTGATCGACGACATCGCCTTTCAGATCAATCTTCTGGCGCTCAACGCCAACGTCGAAGCCGCCCGCGCCGGGAAATACGGAAAGGGCTTCGCCGTCGTCGCCGAGGAGGTGCGTAATCTCGCGGTGCGCAGCGCCGAAGCCGTCAAGGAAACAACCGCGATGGTCGAAGAGATTACGCGTAACATTGAAGAGGGAAACAAAGCGGCCGAAGAGACGTCCGCCCAGCTCGAAAAGATCGTTTCCGGAGCGAGCAAGGTGTCCGATTTCCTGCAGGAGATCGCGCTCGCGAGCAAGGAGCAGGCTCAAGGCATCGAACAGATCAACCAGGGTCTCTCGCAAATAGATCAGGTCACGCAGTCGAACACGGCGAACTCCGAAGAGAGCGCCGCCGCCGCGGAGGAGCTCGCCTCGCAGGCGCAACAGCTTCAAGCCCTCGTCGCGCGATTCACTCTCGCCGATCGTCGGCCGGCGGCGGGACCGACGGCCGAGCCGCCGTTGAAGCCGAAGACGGAGGAAGGTTCTTCAAACGGGCACGGACGGGCTCGTGAACCCGGTGAGACTCGACGTGAGCCCGAACTCGTCGGCGCGGCGGCGGGACCCCAGGAGAGCGCCGCCGTGAATCCGAAGGACGTGATCAAGCTCGACGATGACGACTTCGGTCGATTCTAAAAGCGGCGGTGCGTTGCGAACCGAGCTCCTCACCCTGTCGGATGAAGAGTTCGTTCGCCTCCGAACGCTCATTCACCAACGGTTCGGCATCTACCTTGCGGACGGGAAGAAACTGCTGGTGCAGGGGAGGTTGAACAAAGAGCTGAGATCTCAGGGCTACGAATCGTTCGCCGCCTACGTCGATGATCTGGAAAAAGGGGCGGATGCCGACAAGTTGTTGACGCTTGTCGACCGCATTTCGACGAATCACTCCTTCTTCTTTCGCGAAGAGGACCATTTCGACTTTCTCGCGGAGTCGATCCTGCCGGAACTCGTCAACGACGGCGTACGGCCCGACGAGCTGCGGATGTGGAGCGCCGGCGCGGCGGACGGTCGGGAAGCGTACACCGTCGCGCTCGTGCTGCGCGATTTCTTCGGCGCGTCGGTCGTCTGGCGGCGGCCGGTCGTTCTCGCGACCGACATCTCGGTGAGCTCTCTTCGAACGGCCGTCGACGGCGTCTATCCGCTGGAAGCGCTCGACACGGTCCCCGCAAAGTATCACAAGTTCTTCACGCGGGTCGCGGGCGCGCGGAACGGGCGGGGCGAGAGGGTCCGCCTGTCGGATCGGATACGGGAAATGGTCATGTTCAAAAGACTCAACCTCAATCAACCTTCCTACCCGTTCAAAAATCGTTTTCACGTGATCTTCTGCCGGAACGTCATGATCTATTTCGACCGGGAAACGAGAGAGAAAATGGCGCATCGGCTCTGTACCTACACTCTCCCGAAAGGTTATCTTTTGATAGGACATTCCGAAAGTCTGGGGAGGAGCGCGGCCGGGTATGCTTACGTGCGCCCGACGGTGTACCGAAAATGGCGATAAGAGTACTTGTTGTTGACGATTCGGCTCTGGTGCGAACGGTACTTAAGGAAGGCCTGCAGCGCGAACCCGATATCGAGGTCGTCGCGGCGGTACCGGATGTTTACGTCGCACGCGACCGCATCGTACTCGACAAGCCCGACGTCGTCACTCTCGATATCGAGATGCCGCAGATGGACGGGGTCGAGTTCCTGCGCAGGTTGATTCCCCAATACCCCATTCCGGTCGTCATCGTATCGGCGCTGGCGACGGCTCACGCCGAGTTGACGCTGCAGGCGCTGCGGTACGGCGCCGTGGATTTCGTGACCAAACCTTCCACCGGTCTCGGATCCGGTCTGTCGGACACGGTGAAGGAACTGGTCGGAAAGATTCGGGCGGCGGCCAAGGTCGATATCGCGCATATTACCTCGCATACGGAGGTGGCGCCGCGCCGTTCGATAGAAAGCGCGGCTCTTGCGGAGAGCACCGACAAAATGGTGGCGATCGGCGCCTCCACCGGCGGAACGATCGCGCTGGAATCGATTCTGAGGCAAATGCCGTCCGACACGCCCGGCGTTGTGGTCGTACAGCACATGCCGCCGGTCTTTACCCGTCAGTTTGCGGACCGTCTCGACACGATCGTTCGAATGGAGGTGAAGGAAGCCGAAAGCGGCGACCGCGTTCTCAGAGGACGCGTCCTCATAGCGCCGGGCGACCGACAACTCGAGGTCGTCCGCTCCGGAGGGACTTATCTCGTCAGATGCCACGACGGTGAAAAAGTGAACGGGCATCGGCCTTCCGTGAGCGTGCTGTTCCGGTCGGTGGCCAAATACGTCGGCTCGAACGCGGTGGGGGTAATGCTGACCGGCATGGGCGCCGACGGCGCCGACGGAATGGGCGACATGCGACGAGCCGGCGCCCGGACGCTCGCGCAGGACGAGTCGACGTCGGTCGTGTTCGGAATGCCCAAGGCGGCCTTTGAAGTCGGCGCCGCGGAGCGTCTGGTGCCGTTGCAGGAGATTCCGGAAGCCGTCATGCAGGCGTTGAAGCAACTGTGAACGGGGTACGAGTGGTCGGTATCGGAGAGTACGTCGTGTCCGACGACGTCGGAGACGAGATCAAGACCTACGGCCTCGGCTCGTGCATCGCGGTTATCATCTACGATTGGCGGCGACACGTCGGAGGTCTGCTGCACGTCGCCTATCCCGAGTCGTCGGCCAATCCGGCGCGCGCGAAGACGCAACCCGGTTACTTCGCCGACACGGGCGTCGAGCTCCTGATACGCGAGTTTACGAAACGCCACGCGCCCCACCGCCGTGATCTTATTCTCCGACTCGCCGGCGGGGCGAACGTCATGGACGAGGAGGGACGTTTCAACATAGGTAAGCGAAACGCGCTCGCGGTAAAAAAAGAGCTGTGGAGGCTCGGCTACGGAGTCCGGAGCGAAGATACCGGTGGAAACATAAGCCGGACCGTGTCGCTCTCGATCGGTTCCGGATCCGTCGTCATATCGAACGGTGAGCGGCGTTGGGAAATATAGCGTCGTACCGGAAGGGGGGACTGTGAAGTATAATAAGATACTGATCGTAGATGATTCGACCACCTCGCGTATGATCGTCCGCCGGTGCTTGGAGATGGCCGGTTTCTCCGACGCGGAGTTTCTGGAGGCCGGCGACGGCGCCGTGGCTCTCGACCTTCTTCACACGAGACCGGTCGAGCTGATCATTTCCGATCTGAAGATGCCGCGGATGGACGGAAGAACGTTCGTACGAAAACTGCACGCCGACCCGACGACGACCGAAATTCCGGTCCTGATCGTTTCGAGCGTCGCCCCGGAATCCGACGCCGGCGAGCTATTCGAAGAGAATGTGATCGGTACGGTCCGAAAACCGCTTTCGCCGGCAAAAATGATGGCGGCGCTTCAGGAGTAGATATGGAGGTTTCGAAAGCATTGGTGGAAGCGGTCGGGGCGACGTTCGCGGATCTGGCGTTTCTCGACGCCGAGCCTGTCGACGACCGCCCGGGTGAACCGAACCCGGGTCAGATCGTCGCGATCGAGTTTCTGCAACCGCTTGCAGGCTATCTCGTGCTTCATCTTTCGGCTGCCACCAAACAAAGCATCATCGAGAACATCCACGGAGTCGAATGGAAATCGCTCTCCGGCGCGGAGGTGGACGACTGTCTGATGGAATTGGTCAACGTGACGGCGGGGAGTTTTCTATCGCTCGTGGGAGCGGGAAACGGTAGACATGCCCTGTCGCTGCCCCGGGTCCTCTACGACGAATCGGACCTTCTCGCCGACGACGATCTCGTCGACTACTGTTTTTCGATAAACGGAGAAACGGCGAGGGTCTCCCTCAAATACGTTCCAGACACCACATGATCCGGTGGAAAAGGAGTTGAACCGTGAAGATACGAGAAAACAGACTGACCGAGATCATTAACGTAAAAGAGCCGCGCGGGAAAAACAAATTCGGCCAACCGTACCGGGTTCTGATGGTCGACGACTCGACGACCGTTCGCAGACTGGGCGCGCAGATGCTTCGATCGGAAATGTTCGAGATTTGTGGAGAGGCGTCGGACGGAAGCCAGGCGCTCGATCTATACAAGGAACTCGACCCCGACGTCGTAACGATGGACGTCAATATGCCGGTCATGAACGGAATAGAGGCGTTGCGACGGATACTGGCTTACGACAAGAACGCCAAGGTCGTCATGGTAACCAGCGAAGGGCATCGGGATATGGTCCTCGAAGCGATCAAGATCGGCGCCAAAGGATACGTCGTCAAACCGTTTCGAAAGGATTCTTTCTGCGAGCAGTTGAGGCGCGCGATCGACGGTTGAAAGGCGAAGACTTTTCCGTCCACGCGAAAATCCAAAACGAAGCCGTCTCTCCCGGGTTCCGGCGCGTCGCGCGGAAGTGACCTCGCCGCCTTGAGACTTGTTCTAGTATCGGGGTAAACTTTCTTCCGGCGGACGGAGGAGCTTCGATTACGGACGAGTCGTGGAAACTGCTTGTTATTGACGACGACCCACTGGTGTGCACCTATCTACAAGAGATCCTCGAAACCGCCGGATACCGTGTCGACACGGCGGCCGACGGGGAGGAAGGGCTCGATCGGGTGTCACGCTACCGGTACGACCTGGTTTTGTCCGACGTCCGTATGGCGCACATGGACGGGTTCGAGTTTCTCAAGCGCGTGCGCGACACTTTCGACCCGCCCGACGTCGTCATGATCTCCGGTTACGCTACGGTCGATGACGCGGTCGCCTCGATCAAACACGGCGCCGTCGACTATCTGACCAAACCGTTCGACCGCAATCGTGTTCTGAGCGCCGTTCGCATAGCTCTTGAACGGCACCGGCTCGAGCGCGAAGTGCGAACGCTTCGCATGCAAATGTCGACGACCTACGGCGACGAACGACTGGTCGTCGTCAGTTCGGCGATGCGGCAAACGATGGCCGTGGCGAAGGCGGTGGCGCAGACCGATACCATCGTATTGATAGAAGGGCCCAGCGGCACCGGCAAGGAGATGGTCGCACGATCGATACATCGGCAGAGCGCACGTTCCGCCGGACCGTTTGTTCCGGTCAACTGCGGCGCGCTTCCGGCTTCGTTGCTCGAGAGCGAGCTTTTCGGATACGAGAAGGGCGCCTTTACCGGCGCCAACCAGAGCAAAAAAGGGTTATTCGAATCCGCAAACGACGGAACGCTGCTTCTCGATGAAATCGGAGAGCTTCCGCTGAACCTGCAGGCGACTCTGCTGCGAGTGCTCCAGGAAAAGGAAATCAGAAGAATCGGAGGCACGCGGAGCTTTCCGATCAACGTCCGGATAATCGCCGCGACCAATCGCGACCTTCAGCAGATGGTCGACAACGGAGAGTTCCGCGAGGATCTGTACTATCGTCTGCGGGTCGTTCCCATTCGGGTGCCCGCGTTGCGCGAACGACCGGAGGACATCATCCCTCTCGCCACCCACTTTATGGACGTGTACGGTCGCCTGCTGGGCAAAAGTTTTCACGGCATCGAGGAGGAGGCGGCGCGATACCTCACCACCGCCGAGTGGCGCGGAAACGTCCGCGAGCTCGAGAATCTGATCCATGGAATCATTACGCTCTTTCCGTCGGGTAGCGTCACTCTCAGTCGGATCCGAACGTTGTCGTCGACCCGGACGGACGAACGGGCAGGCGAACCCATCGGAATCGGCGCCGAAGGTGCAGTCGCGGTCGTCGACGACGACACGCCCGCCTCTTCTCGCTACGAAGAGGCGCCGCGGGAGCGCACACCGCCTCCCGAGCCGCCCGCTCCAACGCTGGCGCGGGATCGCGGCGAAGCCGAACGTGCCGCGATACTCGACGCGCTGCAAAGATGCGCCGGACATCGCGGCCGCGCGGCGGCGGCGCTGGGGATCAGTCGAACCTCTTTGTGGCGAAAAATGAACAAATATCGAATCGGCGACGCGAATGCACCCGCTGACGGGGCGGAGGGCGACTGAGCGGTCGGGGATGAAGGAACGGTCGACAATCCGTGGACGTGGCGACGCGGCTATGCCTGCGCGCGGGGTGACGGTGGTTTTCGATCCAACACCGCGCGAACCGCGGCCGCAAGAGTCGCCCGGTCGACCGGTTTTCTGAGGTACGCGTCTATGCCCGCCCGAGCCGCTTCGCTCTCATCGAGTTCTTCGGTGAAGCCGGTACAAATAATAACGGGAACGTCGGGGCGGATCTCATGAATGCTCCTGCTCAACCGGTTTCCGGTCAACTGCGGCATCGTCATGTCGGTAACCACGAGATCGAAACGATCGGGGCTCGCGGCGAACGTCGCGAGCGTCTCGGAGCTGTCGGTATGCATGGTTACGTTGTACCCGAGCCCGAGAAGATACGCCTCGAGCACGCGCGCGATCGGCTCCTCGTCGTCGACGAGCAGAATGCGCTCGGTTCCTTTGGGAAGATCGGTTTCGGCGTCGACTTCATCCTCCTTCGCCTTGCGCGCGGAGGCGGGAAGCAGCACCGTGAAAACGGCGCCGTTCCCGGCCTCGCTCTCGACGACGACGCATCCTCCGTGGTCGCGCGCGATTCCGTCGACCACCGCGAGCCCCAGACCCGTTCCCTCCTGCTGGTTCTTGGTCGTAAAGTACGGGTCGAAAATCCTGTCCCGGATCTCCGGCGCAATACCGGCGCCGGTATCCTGCACTCGCAGCTCGACGTACCTCCCGGCGGGAAGCCCGGCCACGCGGTCCTCGACGTATCGCTCGTTGAGACAAACAGTCAGCGTGCCCCCGGTATCGCGCATCGCGTGATGCGCGTTGGTGCACAGATTCAGCACCACTTGGTGAATCTGCGTCGGATCGGCGACGATCGCGGGCAGATCGTTGGCGATACGTTCCCGAATCCGGATCGTCGACGGGAGCGAGGCGCGAATAAGCGCCATCGCGTCGCGGACGACCGGAGCGACGTCTATCGGCGCCCGAAGCTGCGGGTCGCTCTGTGAACCCTGCCTGCTCACCGCGAGAATCTGCCTGACCAGGTCGGCCGCGCGCTTTCCCGCGCTGAGAACGTCGCGAATATGATCGTACTGTCTCGATCCGGGCGCCGCGGCGTCGAGCGCCAATTCGCTGAACCCGATAATCGACGAGAGAATATTGTTGAAATCGTGCGCGATGCCGCCGGCGAGCGTTCCGATGGCTTCCATTTTTTGCGCGTGTCTCAGTTGCCTCTCCTTTTCGACTTCGCGCGTGACGTCGCGTTTGACGCCGACGTAGTGCGTTATCTCTCCCTCCGAATTGACCGCCGGAGAAATGGAGGCGTCTTCGTCGAAGAGAGTCCCGTCTTTCCTCCTGTTTTTGAAACGCCCCTTCCACGTCTTTCCCTCCTCGAGGCGCCGCCACATCTCCTCGTAGAAGGACGGCGAGTGTTTACCGCTCTTCAGGATCCGGGGGTTATTTCCGATCACGTCGGAACGCGAATAGCCGGTAATGCGTTCAAACGCGGGATTGACGTACACGATTTCGCCCGATTTGTCGGTAATAACGATGCTTTCGTCCACTTGGTCGATCACGGTCGCCATGCGCCGGAGCACGGTTTCGTACTCCCTCCGAGCGGTAATGTTTCGCATCACAACGAGTAGACGCCCCGTCGCGTCTGCGACCGAGGTAACGACCACATCCCACCACATCGTCCGGCCCGTCGACGTCGGCAGACATCCTTCGAAAAAGCCGTTTTGTCCGCTCTTCGCGTCGACCAGCGCCTTTTCCATAAGCGACCGTTCCTTGACCGTCCACAGATCGAGCCACCGACGACGGAGATAAGCGTCTTCATCGTCGATTTCCATCAGCCTGCGCCCGCTTTCGTTGATGAACAGAACCCTCCCGCCGGAATCCAGCACAAGAACCGCGTCGGGACTATTCTCGAGAATCGTTCGGTTGAACGCTTCGCTTTCTTTGAGCGACTCCCGCGCTTCGACGAGTTCGGTGACGTTTTTCGACAGCAGAATCACGCGCGTCACCGCACCCGTGTCGTCGCGCAGCGGCGAAGCCGAGATTTCGACCCACGACGTCGATCCGTCCGACGACACGCACCTGCGAAGCCAGGTACGGGGGAACCCCGACTCGAAAACGTCGCGGATGAAGCACTCCTCGCCCAACTCGTGACACGGTTTTTCATAACCGTGATTGACTTCGTAACAGTGGCGTTCGAAAGCTTTTCGACCGTCGTCGGGGCCGCTTTCATCGCTCCCACCGGCGGCATGGTCCGCTTCGGTGATATGATAGCCCCGATCCACGACGATTATTCGCTCGCGTCTTCCCTCCCGCAGTCGGCAGAAGAACTCGTGCGCCGCGCACCGACCGATCGTCTCCTCGCCGTTCTTCATAACTCCTCCTCCGACACCGGCAGCAGTTCCCCCACCTCATAACGCTTGAAATGATCGACGATTCTGTCGGCCGGAAGGGGCCTGGAGTATAGATATCCCTGGGCGATATCGCATCCAAGACGTTTCAGCATCTCGACCTGTCCGACCGTCTCCACGCCCTCGGCGATCGTGGCCATACCCAACTGCTGCGCCATCGACACGATGGCCGAGACGATCGTCTCGTCTTCGGAACTCTTGTCCATGCGACCGACGAACGATCGGTCGATTTTCAGAAACTCGAAATAGAACCTCGTCAGATACGAAAGCGAAGAATAGCCGGTGCCGAAATCATCCAGAGCGGTTCTTATTCCTGCTTCTCTAAACAACGACAAAGCGCGCGCCGCCGCCTCCGTATCCGAAAGAAAGATACCCTCGGTAAGCTCGACAATGACCTGATGCAGATCGGGCAGCCGCTCGACCATGAGCGTGACCAGTCGCGCGGCTTCGTCGAACCGCTGCAGGTGCACGGGAGATACGTTGAACGAGAGGTGGTAATCCTCGTAGCCGGCGCGGAGCAGATCGGTCTGAAGCCGCGCCAGCTCGCCGACGATCCATTCGGTAACCGGGATTATGAGTCGCGATCGCTCGAGCAACGGAATGAAAACGGCCGGCGAAACGGCGCCTTCATCGGGATCGTTCCACCGCAGGAGCGCCTCGCCTCCATGCGGAGCGTTGGTGGCGAAACGGTGATACGGTTGGACGTTGAGACGCAAATGTCCCGATTCGACCGCTTCGGCCAGCCGCCGTTCCAGTCGCACGCGGTGTCTGACCGTCCGGTCCTGTTCGGACTGATAGAATTGATACCCGCCGCCTCCGTTACGCTGCTGCGTGTCGAGCGCCATGAGAGCATGGTTGTACAGTTCCTTGGCCGACCGGCCGTCCGAAGGAAACATCGCGACGCCGCAACTCAGCGAAAGGGGCCCCTCTATTTCCTCCTGGTCTTTCATAACGGCCGGAACACGCTGAACCTTCGATAGAATCATCATCGCCGTATCGACGGAATCTACTTCGGCGACGATCGCAAACTCGTCGCTGCTCGCGCGGGCGAGCGTGTCCCGGTCGAAGAGGACCTGTGTGAGATGATTCGCGACGTTTCTAAGAAGAGCGTCCCCGCGGGAAACGCCGTCGACGAGGCATATTTGCCTATACTGGTCGACGCCGACGACGATAAAGGTGACCGGCTGCTGCCGACCGCCCTGCCGCAGTATCGCCTGTTCGAGACGGTCGAAAAGCAGCGACCTGTTGGGTAGGCCGGTCACCGAATCGTAAAAACCGATCGAACCGGCGAAGACCCGGGCGGGGGCCGACGCGGAGTCGTTCGAATCGACCGCCGAAAGCCGGGCGACCTCCATTCTTAATCGGCGGAACTCAAGCGCTCGTTGAATCGTCAGATGCAACCGCTCGGACTCTATCGGCTTGGCGAGATAATCGAAAGCGCCGAATTTGAGCACCCGCGTCGCGTGTTCGGTCGATCCATGCCCGGTCATGACGATGACTTCCGGCGCGCATGTCAACTGACGTGTTTTTGCGATGATCTCATACCCCGAAATCCCGCCTATCATCAAATCGGTAAGAACAAGATCGAACTCTTCACGTTCCAAAAAATCGAACGCTTCCTGCTCGTTCGTCACGGCGACGGCCTTATAGCCGTTTTGCGAGAGAAGCTCCACGAGAAACTCGCAGATCCATATCTCGTCGTCCACGATCAGAAGACGCGCCGGAACGTCGGTCCGGCCGTTCGGTGATGCAGTCATTGCCGACTGATAATTGCAAGATACGTGCCAGGAGTCTTTTATCCTCCTGCACCACTCAGCACCACTCACCGAGTCGAAATCGCTTGCCGTCAACGCAGAAATGCAACAAACGATGTTTCACCGACGTCGCCGAAGTGAAACATTTGTGCCGCATCCGGGGAGTATGAAACATACCGGACCCCGGTCGTCACAACCTAAAGCGCTTGGCATGAAACAT
>JAJRYZ010000170.1 GCA_024275515.1 Spirochaetota bacterium | reverse complement strand
CGTGCGGTAGTAGGAAATAAGCTTTTGCTGGCCGGCGGTAAGGACGTTGGTCATTATCCAGTAGAGCAGCAACCCGGACGGAACGTTATACAGCACAAAGAAGAAGAATATGGGCATCAAGGTGCTCATCATCTTCATATTCTTGTTCGACTGCGTGCCCGGTTGCTGCATCATCTTGCTTGAAATGAGCTGTGTTCCGACAAAAAGAATCGGCAAAAGCCTGAGGTCCGTCCATCCGACAATCGGAATCTGGAACGGCGCGAAACTCAGGATGCTCTCGGGTTCCGACAGATCGGTAATCCACCAGAAAAACGGGGCGCCGCGAAGCGCGAAATGGTTCGACATGACCCGATACATCGCGAGGAACATCGGCATCTGAAGCAGGAGCGGCAGACAGCCGCCGAGCGGGCTTACCTTCTCGCGCTTGTAGAGCGCGGCCATCTCCTGATTCATCCGGTTGGGATTATCCTTGAACTTCTCCCGAATCTCGGTTATCTGCGGATTAAGCGCCTGCATTTTGCTTGTCGATTCGTAACTTTTCCGCGTTATGGGAAAGAGAATCGCCTTGACGAAAATCGTAAGCAGGATAATCGCGACGCCGTAATTGGGAATAACGCGATAGAACGCATCGAGGAAGAACCTGAGGATCGTTTCGAGCCACCCGAGCACGGCGCTCGAATCGACCGCATCGTCAAGGTCGCGGTCGGCAAGACCGTATGGGTTGTCCTCCGGATTGTTGTACGCGCTTAAGGTCCGGCGAAGTTTGGGACCGGCGTAGAAGCGATAGACATCGGTGTTCCTCGAGCTACGAATCACCGGACGCGACAGGTACATGAACGAGGTGGAAGGCACTCCCTCCAGCCGCGGCTGGTTGAACGTGAGAGTATAGTCGGCGTCGTCGGCAATCGCGATAAACGCGAAGTACTTGCCGACGATGCCGGCCCATTTGAATCGGGTATTCAGTACAATCTCGCCCGAACGCCCGAGACGATTGTTTTTCCGTTTCCCGTCCTCGTGCGTGTAGTAGTACCGGTACTCGCCGCGGCCGCCGAGCGACGTAAACTCCGGTCCTATCTGCGGACCGTAACCGAGCGTGTAGGCGATTCCGTTGAAATCGAGATTGGGAAAATCGTTGACGCTGTTGTCGATGGTGACTTCGAGGGTAAACATATAGTCGCCCGGATCGAAGCTGTAGGTTTTGGTGAGAGTGAAAGGGCGCGAGACGCCGTCGCGATCGGGCGGAGCGAGAAACGTGCGGCTGTATGAGACGCTGTACTGCCCGCGCACTTTCTGCTCGAAAAGCGCATCGGCCGGAGCGACGTCGGGCCCGCCGAAGCTGACGAAAAAAGGAAATACGCCCGTATCGCCGGAATAGATCATTTCAATGGGCTCTCCGTCGTCGAGTTGCCGTTTGAGTCGGAGTGAAACGAGCCTCGCGCCCCGGTTGCTGAGCGTAGCGATAAAAAGATCGGTCTCGATTCCAACCGTTCGTTCCCGAAGCTCCTCGTCGGCCTCCACCGGCACGACAAGAGTGCGGGAGACCGCCGGCTCCGAGGCGCTCGGTCTCGAATCGCCGGCCGACGCTCGGGGCTGCGAATCGGCCGTCGTAGTCGTTCCGTCCGACGAAAACGACTCGCCGGTCGCGGCGGGCGACGGCGGCGGCGCCGGCTCTTCGGGCGGCCACAGCAGGTTCTGAATCATAAAACCGAGAGAAATGACGACGACCGAAAGAACGACCGCCAAGAGAGTTCGTTTGTCCATCAGGCTCCTCTATGTGCCGCTGCGGAGGACGAACGCCGAATTCCGGCGCGTCTACTCAAGCGCACGAACTGTTCGGCCCGTTCGTGCAGCGTGTCGAACCCCGGATAGATCACCATAATGATGTCGTACCCGGATTCGAGCCGGTCCTTGTGGGTGCGGTAGACTTCCCTGCAGATGCGTTTCGCGCGATTGCGCTCGACGGCCGAGCCGTATTTTCGTACCGGACACACAGCGAAACGATTGTACCCGAGAGCGTTCCCGACAAAAATAAGTCGTGCTCCGCGTCCCTTCGCTCTGCAGCCGCCGGCGAAGACCCTGTCGAAATCCGACGTGCGTTTGAGTCGTTCCGCCCTAGTAAGGTTTCTTCTCATCGGCGACGGACAACTTGACGCGGCCCTTGCGTCGCCGCCGCTTCAAGACCATTCGGCCGGCTTTCGTCTTCATTCGCGACCGGAAGCCAAACTTTCTGTTTCGTTTGACGCGACTCGGCTGATATGTCCGCTTCATGTGGACTCCTTATCTCTACAACAAGCACTGTTTCTACAAATACTATTCGTGGAAAGGTGAGTATACAGATTGTCCGGTTTTTCCGTCAAGATGAACCCAAACGACGGGAGCAATTCGAAATCCGGCGCGCCGGATTTCGAATTGCTGAAACGACGGGCCGTGATTGTCGATCGGCGCCGATGCTTTGCCCTATCGCACGCCGTTCACGCGATTGGCCGGCCAAACCCGCCAATCGTCACGCGGTGCGCGCCGGAAGCCGGCTGCGCGGGACGGACGGGTCGAAACCGGCCGACCGTGTTTTCGTCACCTTCCCAGGCGCTTCATCCGATCGAGAAGCTCGCGAAACGCTCGGTGCTCCTCGCTCTCGACGCCGCGAAGTCGAACTACCTCCTCTGCAGCCGCGGGCGCGACCGGGACCACACCGTCGGTCTGCACGATGTGGGCCGGGTCGCTCGCCGCGTACACCTTGATAACCTTGATGTCGAGATCCGGATAGCCGCGTTGCAGCGAATGAAGGATTCGTCGTTCACGCAGCCTGATCATCTGGATCCACCCGGGATGATCGACCTCGACGACAACCGCGCCGTGCCGGTAGTCTATTACCTTACTGTGCGCGGCGATGTCTTCTCCGGCTACTTTGCCCCACCCGGACAGAAGCGACCCGAAGATCTCGGCCTTTTTCGCCGTCGTCGTGTCGAACAGCGCAGCGATAAGTTCGCGCGCATTCTTCACTGTGTATCATCCCTCCCGCTGAACAGTTCGAATCTCCCGGAGGCGACCCGATAGACCACCGTGTCGCCTCGCCTATACCTATCGTAGCGCTCGTCCGGAAGAAAGGTAAAGAACGCTTGATCATATTCGGGCAGTACTTCGATGAATCGGCGACGTTTTTCGGGATCGAGTTCGAGTAGTACGTCGTCAAGAAGAAGCAGCGGTCGCCCGCGGGAAACCGCGCAGAAATGAACCGCCTGCGCGACTCGCAGAACGAGAGAGAGCAATCGCAACTGCCCCGTCGACGCCGTACGGGAAAAGTCCCTGTCCCGGTAAACGAAAACAAAGCGGTCGCGGTGCGGGCCGCTCGTCGTCGTCATCATCATTCTGTCTATTTCACGCTTTTTATTCAACACCTCAACTACCGAGTCGATCGAGTCGCAGCCTTTCCACGACGGGGAGTAACGGATGGTCACGCGATCTTCGATTCCGGAAACATAGGCAAAAAGAGAAGAAAAGGTCTCGTTGAACTCTTCGACCGTCTCCCTCCGGCGGCGGACTATGTCCAGTCCGGCAGCCGCGGCCTGCTGATCAAACACCGGCAGCGTGTCGAATTGTCCGCTTCGAACGGCCGCGTTCCGCAGACGAATGACGTGATTGTATCGTCTCAGCAGGTCGACGAAGACCGGCGAATTGAGACTCATCGTCTGATTGAAGAAGCGGCGTCGGTTCTCGGGCGCCCCGGAAACAAAAGAAATATCTTCGTGGCAGAACACGATACACGGAAACCTCTCGACAAGTTCCTTTCGATCGCGAACCTGTTTGCCGTTGACGAGTATCGTCTTTTTTCGCCGCCGCAACCGCACCGATATTTCGATCTCCGAATCGTTCGAAATAGAAGGCCGCGTCATCGCGGTAAGCGCCATTTCGTCCGCGCCGTGACGGATTAGATCGCCGTCAAGCCTCGTACGAAACGACGATCCGAGACAGAGCAGATGGACGGCTTCGAGGAAGTTCGTTTTGCCTTGACCGTTTTCGCCGACCAGGAAGACCTCCGGGGCCGTGGTATCGACCTCGGCGTCGACGACATTGCGGTAGTTGTAGAGTCGAACCCGCTGAAAACCCATTCGTCGTCAGTCAAGGTTCATCGGCGCAAAAACGTGAACGTACTCCTTCTCGTCGTCGGAAACGACTGAAATGGCTTTCTTGGAATCGGTAAAGCGAATGATGACCGCCTTGCCTTCCATGACTCGCAGCGGATCCACGAGGTAGTGGAAATTGAGAGCAAGCGATATCTCGGGCCCGGAATATCGACACGCAATCTCTTCGCGCGCAATTCCGATTTCGCTCTCTTCGGAGTGCAAAAGAAGAGCGTTTTCGTTGACTGAAAGAAAAACTCTCAGCGATCTCTGCTCCGCAAGGATCGATACTCGACTAAGAGCCTCGCTGAGCTCATCGCGGTCGACGACTATCTCGTAATCCTGACTTTCGGGAATCACACGCGCGTACTGCGGAAAATTTCCTTCGATGAGGTTGCTCGAAAGTCGCTTTGTTCCCATTCGAGCGAACAGATGCCGGTCCGTTACCGCCAAGGAAATGCTTCCTTCCCCCCCGGCAAGCTTTCTTATCATCGTAAGTATCTTCGGTGGGATAATGACTCCCGTGAACGCAGGAAGCGGCGAAGACACTTCCTTCTCGATATAGGATAGGCGCCGGCCGTCGGTGGCGACCATGACGAGTTTTCCATCAACGCGCTCCATGAACACGCCGTTCATGAAGTGCCGTGTCTCGTCGTCTGAAACGGCAAAAACGGTCTGATTGATCATCTCGAGGAACGCGGCCTGAGAAAGCTCGAAATACTGATTGTCGCCGACGTCCTGAATCTCAGGATAATTGTCGCTCGCGATGCTCTTGAGCTGAAAATCTATCTTCTTGAACTTGGGTCTGATATCGAGTTGCTGATCGTGCTGATCGAACTCGATTTCGCCTTCGGGGAGAGACCTGAGTATGCCGAGAAACTTATCGCAATAGACGGTTGTCGTGCCGGGTTCAATTACGTCCACCGGAATCTCCGTTTGAAAACTGACCTTGAGATCCGTCGCGCGGAGGAAAAGAGTATTGTCGCCGGTTTCGAGGAGAACGTTCGACAGTATCGAAAGAGTATTCCGGGTCGAGATAATCTCCTGTGCGGTCGTTACCTCGGAAATAATATCGTTCCGATTGCAGGAAAACTTCATACTTCTTTTCTACTCCTATATATAAATACTAGTAGCAGTAGTAGTAGGCGCGGTGGAATTGTGGACAACACGAATAATCGTTTACCGTTGCGGGTTTTATCGTCATGAACAACTCGTAGAACTTATCCCCATTCCTTCCACATATGCAAGCGAGAACGATCTGTACACCGTTCATCCCCGGACCATACACCGGAAACCCTCACTTCGTCCCCCTGTCCGCGTTGTCGGATCAAGCGCCACGATTCTCTTCGGCGCATCACCGCTACTATGATTTTGCGTTATTTTCTTTGATCGTGCGTACCAAATGATTAATCGTGGGCTCCAGTGTCGGGTCGGTCTTCATCCGACTTTCCACGCGTTGGCAGGCGTGCATCACGGTCGTATGGTCTCGACCGCCGAACTCCAGACCGACTTCGGTGGTTGAGTACTCGGTCATTTCTCTCGCGATGTACATCGCGACTTGCCGTGGAAACGCGATAGCCTTGGTGCGTTTTTTTCCTTTCAGATCTCCCGCGGATAAAGCGAAATAATCTGCGACGACGCGTTGGATCATTTCGATCGTGATGTTGCTCTGACGCGGATTCGAAAAGACGTCTTTGAGAAGCTGTTGCGCCACTTCGGGAGTTATGTTTTTGTTGACGAGATCGGCGTACGCGATGAGTTTTGTAAGAGACGCTTCGAGGTCTCTTACGTTGGTCGTGATGTTACGACACACAAGGTCGATTACGTCGTCCGAAATAGGAACGTTCTTTTCCTCTATTTTTCGTTTCAGGATCGCGAATCTTGTTTCGAAATCGGGCGGCTGAAGATCGACGTTGAGACCTCTCTCGAAACGGCTCCTGAGCCGGTCGGTCAGGTGTTTGAGTTCGGAGACGGGTCTGTCGCAGGTAAAAACCATCTGTTTGTTGGCGTCGTAAAGTGCGTTGAAAGTATGGAACAGCTCCTCCTGCGTTTCGGTCTTGTTCTGCAGAAAATGAATGTCGTCGATCAGAAGAACGTCGACCGAGCGGTACTTGTTCTTGAATTGATGGTTGGTTTTGTTTTTGATCGACTGGATAAACTCGTTCGTAAAGGTTTCCGCCGTTACGTACACGATGCGGGCGGAATCGTCCTGATGAACCGTATTTCCTATCGACTGGATAAGATGGGTTTTTCCGAGACCGACGCCGCCGTAGATGAGACACGGGTTGTAGGCGGTACCGGGATTCTTCGCAATGGCGTAGGCCGCGTTGGCGGCAAAGGAATTGTTGACGCCGACGACAAAACTCTCGAAAACATATTCGCTTTTCAGTTGAGGGTGCGGCGGTTTTTTGGGCGGCGGCGATTCGGCGGCAGGATGTGACTTGGCGGGCCTTTCCTGTTTTTCCTCCGGTTCAAGAGGCCTAACGGTAAAATCGAGCGAAATGTCGTTGCCCGAGAGTTCTTTGAGCTTCTGTTCGATTCTAGGGCAATAGCGTTGTTGAATCTGGTCGCGGTAAAAGGAGGAGGGCACGCAGATGGTCACCGAATCGGCTGAAGACCCTTCGTAGCGAAGATTATTGAACCACATCACCCACTCTTGTTCACTCACCTCCGTATGAAGCTGCGCGATCGCCTCTTTCCAAAACACACTGTAATCCCAACTACCTTCGGCCATTAGATTCCCCTCAACTTACACCCAGACTATCTTCAATTTACACACAGGATATCCACAGTTCGATCATTTTTACGTCGACCGTTCGGCAGGCGAACGTATCCAAAAACAGTCCACCCAAAGAAGAAAGCTCTCGGTATCATGTTACCGGACAATGAATTAAAACGGATCACGACGCTCATCTTTTCTAATTCGACTTATTGTAACACAGAATTCCATTTCTAGTACACGGCAGCGACTTTGTCCACAAGCTATTAACACTTGTCGGGCGGCGTCCGGACCGTACGAGGTAGCAGTCTACTGCAAGGTGTTCGGGAAATCAACCGGCATTGGGGGGAATCCATAGTGCCGGGAAGCTTGCCGGCTCGTAACGCCGTAAGACACGGCAGGATCGTTACTTGACCGTCCGCGCCGCTGCTTTTGAAAAACGCTTCATCTAAATGTCGGCAGGGCGGTGTGGTGGCTTCTCATCGGCCGGCAAGCTTCCGGGCACTATGGGAATCTTTACATTTCACACCCTCGCGCGTATACTTGCGTATCATCGACGGTGCCTCTTCGGGGATTTTTCAACCGCCGGTGTCGAGCATATCACCGACTCGAGTTGAAGGTGTGCACAGCCCGTCCCGTTCTTTCCGACGGAGCGCTTAGGCTGTGTGAAGTGCCGTCGTGACAGGTTCTGGGAACGGCGAGAAGCGACCCACCGTAGCGATGATGTCGACAAACATATTTCGCGTGCCGGCGGGTTTCTCGCCTGTCGAACGTCGCGTGCAAACTATCAATTCAATTAGGGGCGCCTTTCGCACTTATGCAAAACGACTATTCCGCTGAAGACATTCAGGTTCTAAAAGGACTCGATGCGGTACGAAAGCGACCCGGTATGTATATCGGATCGACCGGGCCGGACGGGCTTCATCATCTCGTCTATGAAGTCGTCGACAACAGCATTGACGAGGCGATGGCCGGATTCTGCACTGCGATAACCGTATCCATCGAGAAAGGGAATGTGGTCCGGGTAGTTGATAACGGTCGCGGAATTCCTGTCGAGGAGCATCCGACCGAAAAACTTTCCGCACTCGAAATCGTCATGACAAAGCTGCACGCCGGCGGCAAGTTCGACAAAAACACCTACAAAGTCTCCGGCGGTCTTCATGGCGTCGGAGTTTCGGTGGTGAACGCGCTGTCGGAGTGGTGCGAAGTCGAAGTTCATCGCAACGGTAGCGTTTTTCTGCAACGCTACGAGCGGGGAATTCCGGCTTTTCCGGTGAAGGAGATCGGGAGAACCGAGAAGACCGGGACGGTGACCCGTTTTCTGGCGGATCGCCGGATCTTCTCAGAGACCATCAACTATAGTTTCGACGTACTGACAAGAAGGCTTCGGGAGCTCGCGTTCCTCAACAAAGGAATTCAGATTCTGATGGAAGACGAGAGACTCCCGCTGCACCGCGTAAGAAAGTTCCGCTTTCAAGGCGGAATCGCCGAGTTCATATCGTTTTTGAACAGAAACAAAACTCCCCTTCAAAGCGAACCGGTCTATTTCCAGGGCGAACGCGACTTGGTGATCGTCGAAGTCGCATTGGAATACAACGAAGGCTACAATGAAACGGTTTTCACCTACGTCAACAATATAAACACCCGAGAGGGTGGAACTCACCTGATCGGTTTCAGATCGGCATTGACGCGGTCGCTCAACGAGCAACTCAAGAAATCCAAGCTCGCCAAGAAGATCGATGAAAACCTGACCGGAGACGACGTACGGGAAGGCCTGACCGCGGTCGTTTCGGTCAAGGTGCCCGAACCACAATTCGAGGGGCAGACTAAGTCCAGGCTCGGCAATTCCGAGGTAAAGGGGATCGTCGAATCAATTACGAACGAACACCTTGCGTGGTATTTCGAGGAGCATCCCGGCGTCGTCGATAAGATCCTCGACAAAACAATCACCGCGGCGAAAGCCCGCGAGGCGGCGAGGAAAGCGAAAGAGCTCACGCGAAGAAAGAGTTTTCTCGAGAACTCGGCACTGCCGGGGAAACTGGCCGATTGTTCGGAAAAGGATCCTTCCAAGTGCGAGGTCTACATCGTCGAGGGCGACAGCGCCGGCGGAAGCGCCAAACAGGGGCGCGACCGACAATTCCAGGCGATTCTTCCGCTTTGGGGCAAGCTTCTCAACGTGGAAAAGACACGGCTTGATAAAGTGCTGGCCAATGAAAAGCTTCAACCGATTATCGCCTCATTGGGTACCAATGCCGGGGCCGATTTCGATCTTTCCAAGCTTCGGTACCACAAAGTCATCATCATGGCCGACGCCGATGTCGACGGATCTCATATCAGGACCTTGTTGCTGACTTTTTTCTTCCGATACATGGCCGAACTTATCGAGAACGGACACGTCTATATCGCTATGCCGCCGCTGTATAAGGTTTCGAGCGGGAGACGCGTCGAGTACGCCTACAACGACGCCGAACGCGATCGGATACTCGATTCGCTCGGCAAGAATAGAGAGAAGGCGAACATTCAGCGTTACAAGGGGCTCGGCGAGATGAATCCGGAGCAACTCTGGGAAACAACGATGGACCCGGAGCGCAGGAACGTCATGCAGGTCAAGCTCGAGGACGCGGTGAGCGCCGACGAGATGTTTACCACGCTGATGGGCGAACAAGTGGAGCCGCGTAGGCGTTTTATCGAAGACAACGCGCTCGCGGTGAGCAATCTGGACGTCTAGACGCCTCGCGGAATCCGACAGGAGACATTGATGGCCGCAACCGGGAAAGTCATACCTATCGCGATAGAAGACGAAATCCGAGAGTCATACCTCAACTATGCGATGTCGGTAATCGTCAGCAGGGCGCTTCCCGACGTGCGCGACGGATTGAAGCCGGTACACCGCCGCATCCTGTACGCGATGAGTGAGATGGGGCTCCGGTCGGATCGACCTTACAAGAAAAGCGGGAGAATCGTCGGGGATGTGCTCGGCAAATTCCATCCTCACGGCGACATGTCGATCTATGACGCGCTCGTGCGGCTGGCCCAGGATTTCTCGATGCGTTACCCCGCGGTTCAAGGTCAGGGAAACTACGGGTCGGTCGACGGAGACCCCCCGGCGGCGCAGCGGTACACCGAAGCCAGAATGACTCCGATCGCAGAGGAGATGCTCAACGACATTCGTAAGGAGACGGTCGATTTCGGACCCAACTACGACGACTCGTTGACCGAGCCGCTTGTTCTCCCCGCCGGTTTCCCGTTCCTTCTAACCAACGGGGCAAGTGGAATCGCGGTCGGAATGGCGACCAACATTCCTCCGCACAACCTTACCGAAGTCTGCAACGCGGTCGACGCGTTCATCGATAATCCCGAGATTTCTATCGATGAGCTGATCACGATTCTTCCGGGGCCCGATTTTCCGACGGGCGGAATCATCTACGGCCGCGCGGGGATTGTCAACGCGTACAAGACGGGAAGAGGGAAAATCGTCGTTCGGGCCCGCTGCGTTCTGGAACAAAACGCAAAAGGACGGGACGTCATCATCGTGACCGAGATACCTTATGCGGTAAACAAAAGCGCGCTGATCATGCGGATAGCCGACCTCGTCCGTGAGCGGAGAATCGACGGCATTCTGGATTTGAACGACGAGTCCGATCGAGACGGCATGCGAATCGTCATCGAGCTGCGCCGGGGAACGACGCCGAAGGTGATTCTGAACCAGCTCTACGCGCATACGCAGTTGCAGCAGAATTTCAACGTCAATTATCTCGCGCTCGTGCGGGGAAAGCCGAAGGTGCTCACCATCCGTGACGCGATCTTTCATTTCATCGAGCACCGCAGGGAAGTCGTCACTCGGCGGACTCGGTACGATCTTCGGAAAGCGGAAGAGCGGGCGCACATCCTGGAGGGGTTGAAGATCGCACTCGACACCATCGACGAGGTGGTCGCGATCATCAAGGCGTCGGCCAACGTCGACGACGCGCGTTCGAAGTTGATAGCGCGATTCGCTTTCTCCGGACCGCAGGCGCAGGCGATCCTCGACATGCGGCTGCAGCGATTGACGAGTCTGGAAACGCAAAAAATCCTCGATGAGCTCGAAGAACTCGGCAGGCTCATCGCGCGGCTGAAAGAGCTGCTTTCGAGTGAAGCGAAGATCCTCGCTGTGGTGCGTGATGAGATCGGCGAGATTCGCAGGAAGTACGGTGACGAGCGAAGGACGAAGATCGTCGCGGATGAGCTTGAAAGTATCGACGAAGAGGACCTCATCGAAATAGAAGACATGGTCGTGGTCATTTCGAATCGCGGCTTCATCAAGCGGGTTCCGGTAAGCGCCTATCGAAATCAAGGGCGGGGCGGAAAAGGCGCCAATTCGGCGAATCTGAAAAACGATGATTTCGTCGAGATTGTTTTCGTCGCTTCGACTCACGATCATGTTATGTTCATCACCAGCGCCGGAAAGGCGTATTGGCTGAAAGTACACGAGCTTCCGGAAGGATCGCGAACGGCTCGCGGTCAGCACATCAAGGCGATCTTGGCGCTCTCGGCCGACGAGGACGTAAGCGCGGTGCTGAGCCTGAAGGAGTTCAGCGAGGACACCTACGTGTTCATGGCGACCGCGCGTGGTGTCGTAAAAAAAGTCCGCTCGAGTCAGTTTTCCAACGCGAAGACACGGGGAATCATCGCAATCAGACTTGATACCGGTGATAGACTGATCCGCTCCTACCTTACGACCGGAACGGATCACGTCGTGTTGATTACGAAGCATGGAAATGCGCTCCGTTTTTCCGAGGAAGAAGTGCGTCCGATCGGCCGCGCCAGCCGCGGCGTTCAAGGGATTAGGCTTTCAAAGGGTGACGAGCTCGCTTCGGCGCTGTGCGTGCATCCGGATGAGCAGATGCTTCTCATCTCCGAGAACGGGTACGGGAAGAGGATCGATTACGATAGGTTCACTCCGCACCGCCGGGCAACGAGGGGGCAGATCGGCTACAAGATCAATGAAAAGACGGGCGAGCTGGCAAGCGCGATCAATGTGACTAAGCGCGATGAGCTGATGTGCATGACCAGTCAGGGAAACGCGGTAAAACTCATGATTGCCGAAGTGCCGGTCATGGGAAAGACCGCCATGGGCGTGAAAATTGTGAATATCAGGAAGCCCGATTGTGTCATCGGCGTAGCCCGCGTTGTGAGGTCCTAGGTTAATGCCCCGAAGCTTGCCAGGCGTCACGCCTCCGCGTGAAAGGGCAGATTGTCTGCTTTCCCCTTCAAAGGGGTCACATGCTCCCGTCGCCGGATTTTTCGATAGATCGGCTGGATGTCGATCCTCGTGGCGAACGCCCGCCGAGTGAACATCCCGTACTGCAACCTCCTTACCGCGGCCGCGCTCAACCCGGCCACCTCCGCGTGGCTGCGCAGATCCCCCTTCGCCTCCCGATACGATTTGTGCAGGTTGTGATGCGCCGCACAGATTGCCACCCGATCCATCACTCGAT
>JAJRYZ010000169.1 GCA_024275515.1 Spirochaetota bacterium | reverse complement strand
CTTCGTCGCCGCCGACATCGACGTCACCGCCGACACGGGGGCGTTTCCTGTTTTCGGCGCCGAATACCTCGACCGCATCTGCGTCGCCCTTCGCGACGGATGTCGCGGAAAGGCGTTCCGAATACGCGCCCGACTCATCGTAGCCAACACGCCGCCGGCGGAGCGCTACGTCGGGCTGGGATTCCTTCCGGGCGTTTTCGCCTCGGAGGTTCACTCGGCGCGAATGGCCGAGTTGGCCGGCGAAGACCCGTTCGAATGGAAAAAACGGCACATCGCGGTCGGAAACAAGAAACGGGCCGACGAGACGATAGCGCTCGGCGAAACCGTGGTGAACGATTCCGACTTCCACCGAAAGCACGCGGCGTACGAAATGCAGAGAGCGCGTCGCAGGGGCATCGGGTTTCGTCACCTCCCGCTGCGCGGAATCGGGTTCGCCGGGGCGGCGATGTGCGGAGGTTTTCTCGGTGGAAACGCTCCGACGAACGCGACGGTGTCGATGAGAATCGACTCCGAGGGGCGCGTCGTACTGGCCACATCGACGCCCGTCGTCGGCCCCGTACGATACGGCCTTATGCGGAAAATCGCCTCCGAGGTCCTCAGCATTTCCCCCGAGCAGGTGGATTACGTGGAACAGCGAACCGATCTGGTACCCGACTCGGGACCGACGATTCTCGGCCGCGAGATCGCAGTCGGCGCGAAGCTGGTACGACAGTGTGCGGACAATCTCAACAATCGACGATTTCGCGCCCCTTTGCCGCTCGAGGTCGCAAAGTCGTCGCGAAGAAAGAGCCGCAGGCAGTGGGATCCGCACACCCTTGCCGGCGATCCGTGCGTCGCACGATCCGGCGGCGCCGTCGTCGTCGAGGTCGAAGTCGACCCCGTGACGTTGCAGATCGGTCTGAAAGGGATCTGGTGTTCGGTGTCGGTCGGGAGAATAATCGATCGACATACCGCCCGCGTCGACATTCTCGCCGAACTCGCCGGATCGTTCGACGCGTGTCGAGGTTTCGAGCAACGATGGGAGGAGGCTGCATGGAGTCCCTCATGGCCCACCGCGTCCGCCTCCAAGCCGGCGCCGCACGTTTCGATACGCTTTATCGATTCGGCCGGGGCGGTTCACGCAGCGAGGCCGGTCGAAGGGCTCGCTTCAACGCTTTTTTGTCCGGCATTCGTCGCCGCGGTCAGCCAAGCTACGGGGTTTTATTTCGACACGCTGCCGCTGGACAACGAGCTGCTGCATCGGTACGTGGAGACATAGATGCACATCGTGTTTACGTTGAACGGAAGAGCGGTCACCGTGGAAGCCGATCCGGCCGAACGTCTCGTCGATGTTCTTCGCGAGAGATTCGGGCTTCGGCGAACCACGGCGGGCTGCTACGCCGGCGAGTGCGGCGCTTGCGTCGTTCTGCTTGACGGCGAGCCGGTCAATTAGTGCCTGGTGCCGATGTTCGCGGCGAGAAGAACGGATGTCACGACGATCGAAGGAGTCGAAGCGACCCGTGTCTACCGTGAAATCGTCCGAGGCCTCGACGAGTCCGGTTGCACACCGTGCCGCTTCTGCCGTCAGGGGAAGGTACTGTCGTTGTACGGTGTCCTTGTCGGTGCGGAGACGGTAACGCGTGTCGATTTCGACGAAGCCATACTCGCGCACCGTTGCCGGTGCACCGACTACGAAGAGATGGTCGAGGCGGTCGAGCGGATAGTGGCCCGAAGG
>JAJRYZ010000168.1 GCA_024275515.1 Spirochaetota bacterium | reverse complement strand
GTCTTGGTTCCGTCCTGGAAGGCAGCCAGGACTTTGGGGTTCATCTCCTTGGAAAGTGCTTCTGCACGGGCGGTCTCCGCATTTGCCGCGCGGTCAATCTTGTTGTTCTTGCCCTTTCCGAGACAGACGACCTCGAACCCCATGAGATTTGCCTGTTCCCACAGCATCTTGAGCACACCGGGCTCGTCACCGCTTGCAACGGTGTAGACCGTGCCGTTCTTCCTGGCCAAGTCGTTCAGAAGCAGCCCCACGGTGACATCCGTTTCCACGTTCAGCATGATGACCGGTTTCCGATTGTTGATGCTCGTCCAGGCAACCAGCGCTCCGATGTCCGGCACACCTGTCGCCTCAACGTTGGCTTCAATCCCGTCCAGTTGAGGGAGAATCAGCGCGTCGGCGGTCACCACGCGTTTTCCCTCGGCAATTGCGTCCTGCGCCTCGGACAGTTTTTCAGTCACAACGACCCGATTGTCCTGATATCCCATCTCGGCAAACACACTGATTGCACGCTGCGGTTCGATGTCCGCAATCGCCGTGATCACCATTCCGTGGATGCGATTGAGGGTGTGCGCGAGCCCGGAACCCATCTGACCGCAACCGACAATGCCAACCGAGACGGGATTCCCGGCCGCCGCCCTCCCTCTCAGCTTCGAAACAAGTTCCATGGTGTCCTTCCTTGAGATGTTCCCGCCTACCGGGCCGCAGTACTGTGCAAATGATCGTACTTGTTCAATTGTTCTCTTGTACCATATACTATCACGCAGGCGTCGTCAATGGGAGAACCTGACATGACAACAGAGAAGGAAGTCTGGGACATCGCAATGCACGTGTGGACCACGGGTGCCGGGGAACTCGAGCGGATGTGCGACTATCTTGAATCTCACACGTTCACTCGATGTGTTGCCATGCTCGCCGAGTGTCGTGGCCGCGTCGTTACGTCCGGCTGCGGAACGTCCGGTATCGCTGCACGGAAGATTGCCCACTCACTCTCCTGCATTGAACGACCAAGCTTCTTCCTCACACCGTCCGACGCTGTCCACGGAGCGCTTGGTTCGGTTCAGAGGGGGGACGTTGCCGTTCTCATATCCAAGGGTGGGAACACGCGGGAAGTCACGGCGTTGCTCCCGGCGTTGGAAACGAAGGAAATCAGAGTGATTGCGGTGACTGAGAACATGCATTCCACGCTCGGATTGGCCGCCAACCTAGTTATTCCGGTGCAAATCCGGAGGGAAGCCGACGAGTTCAACATGCTCGCGACGACCAGTACCCTCGCGGTGGTGGCGTACTTTGATGCAGTGTGCATTGCATTGATGCATGAGACCGGCTATACGAAGGATCAGTTCGCCGTTATTCACCCGGGAGGAGCAGTTGGAGCGCGGCTTGCGCGGCACTCGGATTCCGCCGCCGCAACGGGAGAGGAGCAATAGATGTCAGGATACCTGCTCGGAATTGATTTCGGCACGGGGGGCGCGAAGGCGGCTCTCATTGACGACCAGGGAAACGATCTTGGCTCGACGTTCCGGGAGTACGCTCTGATCACAAACAACCCGGGTTGGTCGGAACACGATGCAGGCCGGTACTGGCCAATTGCACGAGAGATCATCTCGGAGACACTTGTGCAAGCCGGCGTGAGTTCACGGGAAGTCAAGGGAATTGCCGTGTCCTCCGCCCTCCCCTCGCTGGTCATGGTCGACAAGGACCACACCCCGGTCCACAACGCATACAACCTCATGGACCGGCGGGCGACCGAAGAGGTCAAGTGGCTCAAGGACAACATCGGTGATGATCGCATGTTCGCAACGTCCGCCTATCGCGTTGAGGATCACCCCAATCTCGTCAATCTCCTGTGGGAGAGACGCAACCGGCCTGATTCGTACAAGACCATTTGGAAGGCGCTCACCATCGACGGGTACATTGTGCTGAAGCTCACCGGAAAGGCATCCGTCCACTACTCCGGAGCCGCGTTTTTCGGCGTGGCGTTCAATCTGCGGGAGCGTGCATTCGACTCGCGCATGATGGGCGAGATTGGCATCGGCATGGGGATAATGCCGGAGATCCACGAGAGCGCCGACATCGTCGGAGAAGTCACCACCGCTGCGGCCGCCGAGACGGGCCTCGCGGCAGGGACACCGGTGGCGGCGGGTCAGGTGGATTGCAGTGCGAGCTGGATTGGCGCGGGAGCGACTGAGCCTGGAGACATTCAGAGCAATCTTGGCACGGTCGGCAATCTGGGTGTGGTGTACCGGGATATCGATTTTGCGTTCTCATCAATTGGAAGACAGTTGATGAACTTTCCGTACACGTTGAAGGACACCTTCGTGACAGTCCCAACGACGCTGACGGGTGGCCAAACCATCCGCTACATTCGAGACAACTTCAGCGATGCCGAGCGCGCCGTGGAGGACAGTTCGGGACTATCGTCCTACGATCTTCTGAATATGCAGGCGGAGAAGGTGCCGGCCGGGTCCGACGGTCTGCTCGTGTTACCATATCTGATGGGGGAACGGTCGCCGCTTTGGGATCCGAACGCGAGAGCAACAATAATCGGCCTGTCGCTGAATCACACGAAAGGCCATCTGGTCCGAGGGTTCATGGAGGGAGTCGCCTACGCCATGTACCACAATTTCACCCTCGTGCAGAAGGCGGGACTTCCGACGAATCTCCCCCTGATTCTGAACGAAGGAGGTGCGGTGAGCCGGTTGTGGCGCCGGATCATCACGGATGTCTTCGGTGTTCAAACCGCCATGGTGAAGCGCCGGACAGGCGCGCCATTCGGAGATGCGGTTCTTGCCGGTGTGGCAACGGGCGTGCTCGGCGGGTTCTCCATTACCAAGGAGTGGACCGCGTACGTGGAACCTCTGGAACCGGATCTCGCCGCCCACCAGATCTACGAGGAGTACTTCCAGCTGTACAGAAAACTCTATCTGGACGTGAAGGACGATTTCCGACAGCTCGCAGAGCTTCGCAATCGCCGGCCGGCGGAGTAGCGCCGGAGGATTCGGTCGCGGGCGCCGCCCGTGCCGCCCGAGGACGAGCCCCCCAAGAGGAGCTGCAATGAACACCCAAGAAACCATGAAGGCGATCGTCCTGCATGACCTCGCGTCGTGGTCGGTTGACGACGTGCCGGTCCCGCCGGTCCCGGACGGGGGAATGCTGATCAGGGTGCAGGCGTGTGGTCTGTGCGGAAGTGATCTCCGCACAATCCGAAGCGGGCATGAGAACGTGACCCTTCCCTGGATCCTCGGACACGAAATCTGCGGGAATGTGGTGGCATTGGGAACGGGCTTCACCGGCCCGTGGAAGATAGGCCGGCGTCTGTCAATCGGGCCAAACGTGTATGACCCCACCGACCCGTACGTCGCTGACGGCCGCCATGAGCTTTCGGCGAATGTTCGCGAAATCGCCCAGCAGTGGCCCGGGGCACTCTCCGAGTATGTTGCCATCCCGGAGGAAAGCATCGTCATGGGGAACATTCTGCCGGTGCCGGCCGGAATGCCGGATGAACATGCTGCGGTCGTGGAACCGGCGTCCTCGGTGATTCACGCCCATGAGCGGGCCGGAACCACAATTGGCGATACAGTCCTCATCATGGGGTCAGGTCCCGTTGGCTGCCTGCATGTGGCGGTAGCCCGCGCACGCGGGGCGGACAAGGTCTTTATGAGCGATATCGTTGCGTCCCGGCTGGAATTGGCGGAGGCCTTCTCCCCGGATGCGGTGATCGACGCCACAAGGGAGAGTGTGGCGAAGCGGGTGGCCGGGCTCACAAACGGAATCGGCCCGACAGTGGTCGTTACCGCAAACCCGTCTCCTCAGGCACCCGTGGATGCCGTCCAGATGGTTGCCAGGGGAGGCCGCGTGGTTCTGTTCGGAGGGCTTCCCCACGACAACTCCAAACCGGGCATTGACGTGAACACAGTTCACTACCGGAACATCAACCTGATCGGGTTGAGTCGGTTCGCTCCGCGACACTTCCGCATGTCGCTTCAGATGCTTGCAAGCGGCCGCATTCCGGGCGAAAAACTCGTGACTCGTGTACTACCACTGAATCAGGCGAACGAGGGCATCCGTTCCGCACTGGAGGGCCGGGAACTGAAAGTGGTATTCAAACCGTAGTAGTGTCAGGACCGGCCGCCACGTGGCCAACTGAGTGCTATCCCGGCACCCCGTGGGCCAACTCAGTCGCGGTGGTGATATCGGTAATGAGAACGTTGACATAGCCGGCGCTCAGCGCCGCCCGTATTGCGGCGACCTTCTCCGCTCCACCGGCGATTCCGACGCGTCTCGGAATCCGCTTCAGATCCTCCAGGGTGATCCCTATTGTTCGCTCAGAGAAGTCGGTCGTTACCGGGGCACCGTCTTTCGAGAAGAATCTCAACGCAACATCGCCAACGACGCCGGACTCTTCAAGCGCCCGGCGCTCATCCTCGCGGAGAATCGAGTTCGTAGATCGCAAGACCGAGTGCGGCCCCATCGCGCCGATGCCCACAAGAGCGATATCGGCGTTCCGCCCAAGTTCCAATGTGTCCGCTACCTGGGGATCTGAGAGGAGCGCGTCCCGAACGGCCCGATCCGGCACGATCCCCGGTGCCTGGATGTGGCGAGGCCGGCACGACAGTCTCTGCGCCAGACGGCGAACCAGCTCCGCCCCATGGATATCGGACTCGGGGAGGCCCAGCCCACCGAGCAGCTGCACTGCCCGGCAGTCCGGAAGAGACGTCCATTGCAGGGCATTCACGGTTGCGAGGAGACTGTTGCCCCACGATAGTCCGACCACCTGACCGTTCGCGAGCACCCGCGACACGTAGTCTGCGGCGACTCTGCCGATCTCCTGGACAATACTCTCGTACCGCGTGCCGGCATTGCGGGACACAACCGCCTCGTCGAGTCCAAACCCGGACTCAAGGGCGCGTTCAAGACTTGATTGCGACTCCTCAGGCGTAACGATGGAGATTCGGACAATACCGTCGTTCCTCGCCTTCGTCAGCAACCGTGAGACCCTTATGCGTGATATCCCGAACCTGTCCGCAATTGCCGCCTGCGTGAGGTTTTCCTCGTAGTATGCGTGCGCGACGCGGTACAAAAGTCGAGACGATCCACTCCCTTCGGCCATGAGCTTCGTATCCTCTTCTGTTTACGGCAAGCCAACCGGCCCGATTCTCCGGCGGGTGGCGTCGGCCATCAACGCGGCCATGGTACCACAACGATCCGGGTGTTTGACAGCCGTCCCGCATTCCACGCGAAGGGCAACAGTTATTGCGGCAGCGGCGCCGCTTCGCGCCCGAACGCGCTCCCAAGCTCTGCCCTTTACCCATAAGTTCTGAAGGACAGGCCGTTGGGAGCGACGGCCAGGGTGGAGTGCAGGTGCAGGCCGCGGCTCTTGGCTCCGATCTGGTTGGTGCCGATCACCCCCAGCCCTTCACACTCATCGAGGCTGTTGTAATTCAGGTCGCTGCCGTCCTGCACGCACAGCACGACTATTTGTCCCATCATCCGGCGCACCGTACGCTTGCGGTGCGTTGCAAGGATGTTGGGCAGAGTTACCGCCGACTGCTCCGGCTGGTCAATCATCCGGAAATAAGCCTTTACCATCGGCCAATCGCCCTTGCCCACGCCACTGAAGGCGCAATCGGGCACCTGCGCTTTGGCTTCCGCCACGTTGACTAATCTCCTGCTCAGACGGGCATCGCCTGAGGGGGCACCACCGAACTCGTGTTGCGCCCGCCCATCGTTCTCCTTCCCACTGTAGAAGAGGGGTCTAAATCAGGAATGCGCGCTCGGCACGGACACACTCCATGCCGGCCATCAGATCAGGGCGCATACAGTTGAATAGGTTAGGATATCCTAATAATAAAAAGAAAGTAAACAGAATAGAACACCAAAAAAGGAAGATTTACACCGAAAACTTTGAGGCGATGGTAGCGCTTGAGACGCTGAAGGAGGGGGGGCGCTCTGCAGGACTATTGCGCTTTTGTAGCCGAGCCCCCGCCATGGATGGGTGAGAAGCGACGCGTACGAGAATCCGTCCGTTTGTTGTTTCCACAGTACTGCAGTCACAACCGGACAGCCGTGATCTGTTGATTTTTGTTGCCGATGGAGTATTAATAACACGATGAAGCGCTCCCTTTTGGGGTGGTCCATATGTATCTTTTCTTTGTTTGCGCTTGCGCTGCATTATGCCAGCTTCAGTATCCTATATAGGCATCTTTTCGACACAACGGGCTTCGCGACATTGTTTCGCATAATGTTCGGACTCTTCTCATTCTGTGCTATCGTAATGTTTTACACGAGATCCAAGGTGTTTTTTTACGTTGCCTGGGGCGTGTTTGTTCTTCTGTTTTTTATTTTTAATTATTTCTTTTTCGTTCTTCAGATAATGTCTTTTTCCCTGGCGCTTCTGGTCATTCTGCATATAGCCCTTTACGAACGTTATCCGCTGAATTTGATCATTGCGTCCGGATATTCCATACTAAGCACGATTGCACATAGCAGCTGCTCTCTGCGCAAAGCTGACGGCCGGCTTACTCTGTTACTTCTCGGGGACGTCGACTTTCTCGTATTCTCCGCAGTTGTAACCATAGTCAGTACCCTCATGATACATTACCGCGAGAAAACCATTTCAACGCAAATGGAACTCAACACGATGAAAGCCGCGGTTTATGAGTTGACCAAGGCAAACCTGAAATACCAGGACTACGCTCAGGAAACACTCGAGAGATCCACGGAACGGGAGAGACAGAGGCTTACGAGGGATATACACGACATTGCCGGATACGCGCTCACGAATGCCATGATGATGACGGAATCCGGAAAGATCATGTTGAAGAATGATCCCGACAAACTTCCGGAGCATTTCGATAGTATCAGGGAAACCCTGTCGACATGCATGGATCAGATTCGTTCGACCCTGCACAATCTCAGATCTGTTCCGATTACGACCGTCCGGGGATTCGCAGCTATTTCCCGCCTGGTGAAGATATTCAGCGCGGCGACGAAGATCGATGTTCGTCTGGAGTATGGTAACGTGAACTGGCATTTCGACGAAGAGGAGGGGGCTGTCATCTATCACTTCATCCAGGAGGGGCTCATCAATTCATTCAGGCACGGAAAGCCGTCGGCTTTACGCGTTCTATTCTACGAAGATGACGCCTGGACAGAGATCAACATCTTGGACAACGGCAGGGGCGCCAACAGCGTCCAGGAAGGGATCGGAATTACAGGTATGAAGGAAAGAGCCGAGTCGGTGGGCGGCCGTGTCGAAATAGCGACCGTTGTCGACGGATTCAGCATATCCATCTACATACCTTCGCGAGGAGTTCAAAATGTCGGTCGAACGGATTAAAGTGCTTCTCGTCGACGACCAAATACTTTTTGTCCAAAACCTGAAATATGTCATAGAAGGAACCGCCGACGATATCGAGATTGTCGGAATCGCCCACAACGGTCTCGAGGCGGTGAGAATGGCACGGGAACATGAACCGCACATCATACTCATGGACGTGCGTATGCCCAAGATGGACGGGGTGAAAGCCACACGCATGATCCATTTTAACTTTCCCCGCATTAAGGTGATCATGCTTACGACATTTCAGGATGACGACTACGTGTATTTCGCCCTCAAGTTCGGTGCTGTCGGGTTTCTTTCAAAAAACATCCTCACACAGGATCTTCTTGCTTCGGTACGGGCTGTTTATCGCGGCGCCCGACTGTTTTCGAAGGACGTTGCGGACAAATTTGTAGGCAAGGAAGGAACGGCTTCGGAACTTGATAAGATCATCGCCACATTGAGCGCAAGAGAGAAGGAAGTCCTCGAACTGATTATGGCAAAGCTGAACAACAAGCAGATAGGCGTTGAGCTGAATATCGCCCAGCAGAGCGTACGAAACTATGTTCACTCGATCTACTCGGCGTTTCGCATCAACGATCGGATGGAACTTATTCAGAAGCTCGAAAAAGAGTGGTCGTACCTTTCGGAGTGAGTTTTGGTATTTTAATACCATATAATTCACGCGCTGAGAGTACGAAAATACCTACAATCCGCATACTCTCCCTGGTATAGTTACGCCTCATAAACCAGGCAATTCGAAATGTGACGCCGGGAACTTTGGAACCTGCACCACTTTCTGCGATGTCGGGGAGGAACCGCCGGCATCGCCACGAAAACGGCGTCTTTTCGGTTGCTGTAGGCGGCGATTCGAAATCTGACATATCAGATTTCGAATCGCTCGTCAAGATACAGAGGAGACGCAGTTGCCCGATATTATCAGCACCATGAAGACGACCGAGGGCGGGAGCAGCGTTGCGGGAGACGCTTCATTGCGCGGCCGTACCGGCTTCAGGCCGCCGAATGCGGCGTTCAGAAGGCGACTTAAGCAAAACTACGTGGGGAGCAAAAGCTTCAGACGCTACACACTCAAGTGGAATCTCGAGCTATTGGTACTGACTCTCCCGGTCGTCGTCACTCTTTTTGTGTTCAACTATATCCCCATGTTCGGGGTGATAATCGCATTTAAGGATTACAAGGGGCCCTTGGGAATTCTCGGAAGCCCGTGGGCGGGCTTAAGAAACTTTGAATTCTTTTTTCGATCCAGTACCGTGTGGAACGTCACGCGCAACACTCTTCTCTACAATACCGTCTTCATTTTCGCCGGGCTCTTGGTTTCTCTTGTTTTCGCGCTCATGCTCTACGAGATCAGCCGGCCCGCGTGGGTCAAGTTCTACCAAACCGCGTTCTTTTTCCCCTACTTCATGTCCTGGGTTGTGGTGAGCATCATTCTTTACGCCTTCCTGAATCAGGAGCACGGGATCATCAACAGCCTCTTGAATGCCCTTGGTCTGCAGTCGGTGGCCTGGTATGCGAAACCGAGCTATTGGCCGTTTATCCTGGTGTTCATGCATCTATGGAAAGCGGTCGGATACTCCACCGTGGTTTTCTACGCCGGCCTCATGGGGATCGACCCGGAGTACTTCGAGTCCGCGGCCATAGACGGCGCCAATGGGTTGCAGCGCACCTTCAAGATAACTATCCCTCTTCTCGCCCCCATCGTAATCATCTTGATGATTCTCGCCCTGGGTCGCGTCTTCTATGCGGATTTCGGGATGTTTTACCAGTTGCCGTTGCAGACGGGAATGCTTCTGCCAACGACAGATGTGATCAACTACTTCGTATACCGGGCGCTTATCGAGCTGCAGGATTTCGGCATGTCCAGCGCCGTGGGTCTCTATCAGTCGATCATGGGATTCATCCTGGTGGTGATAAGCAATACCATCGTGACGCGGCTGAATCCCGAGAACAGGCTCTTCTGATGGGGCGAACGAGAGAGGAGCAAATGCAATGATCCAGGCCGCACGTTCGAGGATAGTGAGCCGTCTCGTCTTCCATCTCCTCCTCGCAAGTTTTGCCTTTCTTTGTGTGATTCCCATGATAGCCGTCGTATCAATTTCCTTCTCCAGCGAGGAGGCGCTGGTTGAACAGGGCTACGGGCTTCTGCCGAGGGACGCCACTACCGGAGCCTACCGTTTCGTACTTCGATACCCAAAGCAACTTTTGTCGGCCTACCGGGTAAGCATTCTGGTTACGACGATCGGGATGTTTCTCGCCACGCTGGTCATGTCCATGGCGGCGTACCCGCTCTCCAGGCCGGACTTCAAGTACCGAAACATGATCAGTTTCTATGTTTTTTTCACTATGCTCTTCAACGGCGGATTGGTCCCGAGCTACATCCTGATTACTCGGTATCTTCGTCTGCGAAACACGTTATGGGTGCAGATTCTGCCTCTGATGGTGGGCGCATGGTACGTATTCCTGTTGCGCACGTATATGAAGCAGATTCCCATTTCTTTGGTTGAGTCGGCTAAAATAGACGGCGCAAGCGAGTTTCGCATCTACCTTACCATCATTGTTCCCTTGTCGAAGCCGGCCCTGGCGACGATCGGTCTGCTGACGGCTCTGGCCTACTGGAACAGCTGGTTTCCGGCGCTTCTCTATATCGAAAAGGAATCTCTCATACCGCTTCAGTATTGGCTTATGCGGGTCATGAGTACAATCTCGTTCCTGACCGCTCAAGTCTCCGGTCAGCAGGCGGGCATGAGGGACTTGGTCGATCAGACGGTTTTGCCGACGGAGTCGGCAAGAATGGTCATGGCGGTTCTGGCCGCGGGACCCATGCTTTTCGTCTTTCCGTTCTTTCAGAAGTACTTCGTGAAGGGAATGAAGATCGGCGCCATCAAAGGATGAATCATGTCGGGTCTCCGACCCGAGTGGTAATACAAAATCAAGGAGGTATGCTATGAGAAGCATACGAGGCACTTTCGTGATCTGTCTGCTGCTGGTGTTTGCCGTGACAGCGACATGGGCGGGAGGAAAGGAGGAAGTGGCCGCCGGCGAGCTTCCGCCGGTGACTCTATCCTGGCTCTATCCGGGGCCCTACCCGCAGCCCGACCAGGAGGAAGTGTTCGCCAAGGCGAACGAGATTATTCAGGACAAGATCAACGCGACGGTCGAGTTCCGGGTAATGGACTGGGGCACATACAAGACGAAGATGCCGGCGATCATCGGCGCCGGGGAGAAGTTCGACCTCTGTTTTACCGCCGGCTGGATGAACAACTATACGCTTAACGCAAACAACGGCGCCTACGTTGCCCTGGACGACTTGCTTACCACATACGCCCCCGGGCTGTACAAGTCGATCCCGAGCGGCGCCTGGGAAGCATCGAGAGTCAACGGCAAAATCTACGGCATCCCTAATCAGCAGATTTGGGCGTACTGGGACCATATCCTGGTCATCAAGGACCTGGTGGACAAGTACGGCTGGGACTTGTCCACGTTAAAGCGGCCCGAGGACGTAGAGCCCATGCTCCAGGACATCAAGGACAACGAGCCCGACATGTATCCCACCGAGATGAGGTCCGCCATGATCGATTTCCTTAATCACTATCACGGTCTGGACTTCACGGGCGCGCCCGGGCTTGTCGTGAGGTACAAGGATTCGACCGCCACCGTCTTGAGCTGGTGGGAGGTGCCCGAGGTGGTGGAGTGGCTAAAGAGGCTCCAAACCTGGTATGCGAAGGGTTACATCCGACCGGACATCCTGACCTGGAAGGAGAATTCGGCGCGCGCTGAGATCAAGGCGAGGAAGTACGGCTTTAGATGGCACAACACCGGAAAGCCCGGGAACGAGGAAGAGCAGAAGGCTTCTTACGGATACGAGTGGGCCATGGTACGGTGGGGGGAACCGGTCATGACCACTACGAACATCATCGCGACCATGCACGCGGTCAGCAGCACTTCCGACAACCCGGAGAGGGCGGTGCAACTCATGGAGCTGATGTACACCGACAAAGACCTGTACAACCTCATCGCCTTCGGCATCGAGGGCAAACACTACACGAAGATCGGTGAGAACAGAGTGGAGAGGATCCCCGATAGCGGCTACAACCCCAACACGCTCTGGCTCCACGGAACCACGTTTAACGCCTACCTCGTCGGGACACAGCCGGACGATCTGTGGGAGGAGACGGCCAAGCTGAACGCCGATGCGTACCCCTCCGTACTGCTGGGCTTCAATCTTGACCTCGACCCGATCAAGACCCTCGTGGCGAGCGTCAAGGAAGCTCCATCGCAGTACGAGCGAGGTTTGAAGACTGGAGCGATCGATTTCGACGAGAACTACCCGAAACTGCTCGACGCGCTGCGCAAAGCCGGAATCGACGAGCTCAAGGCGAAGGTTCAAGACCAGATCGACGCTTGGCTAAAGACACGATAGAGAGCAAGGAAGACCTTTCAAGCCGCCGCACATTCAAGCGGCGGCTTGTAGTAGGAATTCGGGGTGGCGGTGGGGGTGACGATGCATATCATATCAGCGAAAAAACGGCGACGACGGCGTGGTGATCTGATTATGTAATTGGGTCTTTTCAACTGCCGAGAGAGAGCTTGCTAGAGAGGCGTCTCACGACCGACGGATTATCGCGCCCGATGTCGTGTTCCTCATGCGGGTCCACCGATCTATCGAAAAGCGCCGACGCTTCTCCGTCTCCGACGACGAGTTTGTACCGCCCGTCGTAGACCATCCGCCATCCGTCAAGAGCCGACCGAACGACCTCTCGCCGGCCGCCGGTGCGCCCTTCCATCAGGCCCTTCAGAGAACGGCCGCTCATCTCCGGCAACGGGGCGCAACCTGCGTATTCCAGGATGGTGGCGGTGATGTCGGTAAGGTCGGTGAGCGCATCGGTCACCGTGCCCGCCCTGACGCCGGGGGCGGCGATGATGAGCGGAACGTGCGCCGACCCATACCGCCAGGTCTTTTTCCCGAATCGGTTGAAATCGCCGAGCATCTCACCATGGTCCGAGGAGTAGATAATAACGGTGTTTTCGAGTTCCCCCCGTTCCTCGACTATTTCCATCAACTCCCCGATAAGCCGGTCTATGTTCTCAATCATGGCGACGTAGTTCTGCCGGTTCCGCAGTAGATCCTCTTTCGTATGCTTGGTGTTGGCGACGGGTTCCGGAAATACCCTGTTTTCCACGCTCTTCCGCATCCGCTCGGTGACATCCATGGGGCCATGCGGACCGGTGAAGTTGACCACCAGATGCCACGGTTGCCCCTCCGGAAAGCCGGTGAGAATCTTCTTTCCGTTTTCAGTCAGCCAGTTGTCGCAGTACGCGTCGTCCGGGAGCGCGGTAGTATACGCTCCAAGATACTCCCGCTGTTTCGCGTGTTCTTCGACCAGAAGATCGGCGAGACCGCGTTCTGCGAGAAACCTGAAATACGGCCCTTTCGGCCGGCCCGCGGCACGGTAGGCGTCGGATGCGTCGGTCTTTCCTTCGTTGTCGACGCCTTCGGTAAAGCCCCATTCGGCCAACAGCCGCGATCCGTCAAGACCCCAATCGAGATTCGCAGGGTCGGAGGTATCCTTATGAAGATCGAACTTCCCCACTCCCGCCACCCGGTAGCCCGCGTCCCGCAGACTCATATAGTAGGTGGGAAGGTCGAGCGGGTAATTGCAATCGTTGTCGGGAACGCCGCATCTTTCATAGGCAAGACCGGAGGCAAGGCACGCTCGCGCAGGGGCGCAGAGCGGAGAAGGGGTAACCGCGTTCGTAAACCTCACGCCCCGCGCCGCGATCTTCTCGAGCGTCGGGGTATGTATGTCAAGCTCGGTGTTGAAGCCGAGCCAATCAGGTCTCTGCTGATCCGGAAAAAGGAAAAGAAAATTCGGCTTGCGGTCGGACATCGGGGCTCTCCTTCAGGGGTTGATCTTACATTTCATGCGGCGTTCCGGCAAACAGCTCTCCGAAACACGACGCGAGGCGGTTCACCTCCGCTCGTCGCTCATCGCCAAATTGTACGCCGGCGTTTCCAACATCTATGCCGAGCCGGTAAAGACAGCCGTCGAGGTCTTTGCGAACGCGGGCTGCCCGACGACGTCTATTTCCCGGCGCTCAAGAGCGCCGGCGCAGTATCGGTGCGCCCATGTGAGCCGGCTCCGCGCGTATCGTGATTGTTGTCCCTTTCCATTCCCTGCGTCTATAATCATCTGTATGTTGCGCGGTGTAACGTACGAAAGAGTCGATTCGTCGTGCGACTTTTCGTGGAGGTGGCGATGAAGGAAATCGCGCTTACTCGCAGCATTCCCGTTCGATACGAAGCGGATGTCGCCGTCATCGGAGGAGGCATTGCGGGGGTTTGCGCCGCGTGCTCGGCGGCGCGGTCGGGCGCGAAAGTCGTTCTGTGTGAGAATTTCGCGGTGGTGGGCGGGAATATGACTACCGGCGGTGTGACCAAGTTTTGCGGCGAAACCGCCGGGCAGGGTGAAGTGTTCGACGAGATTATCGAAGGGCTTCTCTCGTTCGGAGCAATCGATTCGTATCATCCCTACGGATCGCGCTACGACCCGGCCCGGAAACCGGAAGCCGGCGACGGGCGACTGATCGACACGGAACTGCTTTCGTTCGTGCTGCAGGAGATTCTTCTGAAGCGCGGCGTAAAGCTCCTTCTACATACGAGATTCGTCGACCTCATTATGCACGGAAACACAATCGCCGCCGCGATCGTGTGCGGCGCTTCGGGATCGGAAGCGGTGACGGCGAGTCACTATATCGATTGTACCGGCGAGGCGCAGGTGGCGTGTCGTGCGGGATTCGGTTCGATGAAAGGTCGCGACGTGGACGGCCTTCAGCTCCCCATGTCGTTCAAGCTGTATATCGAAGAGATGGATGAGGGCGGCACGATGATTCCGGACGGTTGGATCGATCCCATACTTCGCGATGAGGATCTGCCCATGACCAGTCCGAACCGAACCCTCTACCCCGGGCGCCGCGCGGTCAAAATAAAGATCCCCCTGTTTGATTCGACGGACACCGAAAGCATGTCCGAGGCGGAAATGCAGGGTCGCCGTCGGGCAATTCAGATTGTTGAATACTTCAATCGCGCCAAAGGCGAGCATTGGCGGGTTTCCAGGTTTTCGCCGAGGATCGGTATTCGTGAAGGTAGAAGAATCATCGGCGACTATACGCTCACGCTTCCGGACCTGCGAGCGGCATGCACATTCGAAGACGCGGTTGCCCGCGGTGTGTACTATCTCGATGGACACAAACCGGACGACCACGGGAGGACGTACATTCTTTCGGAAGAGGAACGATATGTTCCGCCTTATCAGATTCCTTTCCGGTCGCTGATCGCCCGTGACGGTGACAATCTTTTCATGGCCGGGAGATGCTTCTCCGCCGACCAGGCGGCTCTATCTTCGGCGCGGGTCTCGACTACCTGCGCAATGATGGGACAGGCCGCCGGCATCGGCGCCGCGATCGCCGCCGACCGAAGGTTGTCCTCGCATGCGGTCGATGGTCGGGAGGTTCGCCGTGTCGTCGAGAAACGAAACGGTGCGCTGGAGGTATGATTGAGGTGAGCGACGGTGGCTGTCCCGCAACCCGAATTGCTTCTCGGCTTCATTCCATGTTATTGTAGACCGAAGGCCCATGGGACGCGCCGCACTGCGTTCAATAAAAAGAATTCATGATGAATTTCTCAGGAAGCGTCTCACGTTTTTTGTTCTCGGCGCTTCTTTCGTTGGGCATTCCCTGGCGATATTGATCGTCGTTTACGCGTGGGACGGGACGATCATTCCTTTTCGGTTTGAATACATTATATGCCTATGTGTTTCCTTTGCGCTCGAACTTGCCGGTTTTTGTGTTCGCAGGGTCGTTACTTTTCGGGTCGTGCACGCGGCCCGCTTTGGTGTGATGACGATCGCGATTCTTCTACTGAGAGGCGAAAGCATCGTCATCCCCCTTCTTATCACCGTCCCGTTTTTTGCGGAATCGGTCATATATGACGCTAACAAGATCGGTATTGTCGCAAACGGGATGTTCCTATTGATCCTGACGGGCGTTTTCGTCGATCAGATTCGATCGAGGGGATTCGCGTCCGCGGTGTTCGTCTCCGGTAGCTACGTGGTCATCGCCGGTTCGGCGGCCGTTTTCGCGGCGCTGCTCGTGATCTACCGCGAGCGGCTGGTCGATGCAGTCGGCAGGATAGAGAATCTCAATTCGACGGTCGTCAACCTTTCGGACGCCAACAAAGCGTTTCAATTGTACGCGGACAACATCGAATCCAAAACAGCGGAGAAAGAGCGCCAACGTATTACACGCGAACTGCACGACACGGTAGGATACGCGCTCACAAACGTTATCGTCATGATGAATGCCGCCAAGGTTCTGGTGCGGGAGGATCCGGACGCGCTGAACGACCTTTTTGATCGGATTCGAGGTCAGAGCGAAAATGCCTTGAATGAAACACGCCAGATTCTCTATCGTTTGAGGAACATCCACGACTCGGAGCTCAGAGGTTTACGGGCCATTGCGCAGCTCGTTCACAGTTTTGAAGGCGCCACGGGAATACGAATCGAGTTGAACATCGGCAATCTCCCGTGGGCGCTCGGGCGTCGATTGGATTCGGCGCTCTATCGACTCGTGCAGGAAGGGCTGACCAATTCATTTCGCCACGGGAAAGCGACGAAGGTCTCCATCAATATGTGGCGCTCCGAAGAGGAGATCCGTGTGAGCATCAGGGACAACGGCGGGGGCGCCGGGCAAGGTGGTCATGTAGTCGCGGGGATCGGACTGTCGGGAATGCAGGAACGGTTCGCATCTCTCGGAGGAACGATTCTGCCGCACAACGTGTCCGACGGTTTCGAGCTCAAGGCGACGATACCATACAGAATGGGGAGATTAGTTGAAACGAGTAAAAGTACTGATAGTTGACGATCAAGAGCTGTTCGCCGCGGGAATCGACATTATCCTGAAGGGCCACGGAAAGGGTGAAATCCGGGTCGTCGGCATCGCGCACAACGGCGTCGAGGCCGTTCGACTCGTCGAGCGGCATTTGCCCGACGTGATTCTTATGGATGTGAGAATGCCGGTAATGGACGGTGTTGAGGCGACGCGAATAATCCATGAACGGTTTCCGGTAATCAAGATCCTCATCCTTACGACCTTCGACGACGATCAATACGTTCTCGACGCGCTGGGTAACGGCGCGCTCGGCTACATTCTTAAAAACATCAAGCCCGATGAGCTCGTGACGTCGATACGCGCCGTACACACCGGAAACCTCCTTGTCTCATCGTCGATCGGATACAGGCTGGTGCGCCGGGCCAGCGAAAGCGCCGTTCTGACTGCGCGGCAGGCCGTCCATTATCAGGGCGAAATCAATTTTCTCCTTTCGCACTTCGAATCATTGACTTCTCGTGAGGCTGAGATCCTTCACCTCCTGTTGGCCGACTATGACAATCGGGAAATAGCCGAAGAGCTTTTTATCGCGGAGCAGACCGTGCGGAATCACATCAGCTCGATCTATTCAAAGCTCGGAGTCCCCGATCGAATTCACGCAAAAAAGCACGTCAAGCGCACACTTTCGAGGACGTAGCGGGGCGTAGAACCGGGTTTCCCGTGCGCGCATAGTAGCCGAATACTACGCGCGCGAAAAAAGTGACTCGGATAATATCCCCTTCGCCGTCGAAAACGCATACGATTCCGATTGTGCAGACCATTCTGTCGACGAAAAAGGAAGACGCCGTCCCGAGCGCACGCGCATTGCAAGCGCAGCTGCTTCGCCGTCGACATCGGCGCATAGGATATATTCGTAAACAGTTGTCGGCGAATAGGTATCTCTACGCCCTGTTCGCTTTGCCTCTTCTCTACTATATTTTTTTCCACTACTTGCCGATCTACGGCGTGCTCATCGCTTTCAAACGGATCGTCGTCTTCCGGGGATTGGGCGAAATAATGAAGGCGCCGTGGGTAGGTTTGAAATACTTCCGACAGTACTTGTCGGATCCCTACTTCTGGACGCTGGCCCGAAATACCGTGTTGATCAGGCTATACGGAATTATCTGGGGGTTCCCTGCTCCGATCGTCCTCGCCGTGCTTCTCAACGAGCTGCGAAACGATAAGTTCAAACGAATAATCCAATCGATTACCTACCTTCCCCACTTCATCTCCCTCGTGGTCATTTGCGGCATGCTCGTCAACTTTCTGTCCACCGAAGGCTTGATCAATCGCTTTCTGGGAGCGTTCGGATTCGAACCGACCAGTTTTCTCGCGAAACCGGAATGGTTTCGTACCATCTACATTTCCAGCGATATCTGGCAGCACGTCGGATTCGGGTCCATCATCTACCTTGCCGCACTGACGAGTATTGATCCCCAGCTCTACGAGGCTGCCGCGATCGACGGCGCCAATCGCTGGGGAAGGCTCATCCACGTCACGCTGCCCGGTCTTGCATCCACCATAACGATCCTTTTCATACTCAGGCTGGGCAGAATCATGGAGGTCGGTTATCAGAAAATCATTCTTCTGTATAACGGGGCAACCTACGAAACAGCCGACGTCATCTCGACCTATGTGTACAGACGGGGATTGATCCAGTCGGACTTCGCCTATGCAACCGCGGTCGGCCTGTTTACGTCTCTTATCGGTCTGGTATTCGTGTATTCGGCAAACCGCGTTGCCCGCTCCGTCGGAGAGACGAGTCTATGGTAGTCGGGCGCACGATCGAGCGGGGCATCGGATCTCGGCTCTTCGACCTGGCAAACGTCTGTCTTCTCCTTTTCTTCGCGTTCATTACCCTCTATCCGTTCTACTACGTGGGAATCGTGTCGGTAAGCGACGGACGCTACGTAGTGACGGGAGGCATCAAGCATGTACCTCGGGGAGTGAACCTTAAATCGTATAAGATCGTATTAGGGAATCCCATCGTTCCGACTTCATACAAGAACACGATCGTATACACGGCCGTCGGTACGTTCATTAACGTGCTGCTCTCGGCGTTCTGCGCCTATCCGCTCTCAAGAAAAGCATTCTACGGGCGAAAGTTCTTTACGGGCATGATCGTGTTCACCATGTTTTTTCAGGGCGGGCTGATCCCGCTTTACCTGACGGTGAAAAGCCTCGGGATGCTGAATACCATATGGGCGATAGTGTTGCCGACCGCCATCGGAACTTACTATATGATTATCATGCGCACCTTCTTCCAGGGCATCCCCGATTCGATTCAGGACTCGGCGCGTATTGACGGAGCGAACGACATTCGCATTTTTTTCAGAATCATCCTACCCATGTCCACGCCGGTCCTCGCCACGATGACGCTCTTCTACGCGGTTCAGCATTGGAATAGTTTCTTTCCGGCTCTTATCTATTTGAAGGAGAGGCAGAAGTATCCGATACAGCTCATCCTCCGCAACATCGTAATAGAGGGGGACGTAAGTCAGCAGCAGGTCGACATGCAGGATGATGAGATGATAGTGAGCACGACGATCAAATACGCCATCATTATGGTGTCGACTATTCCGATACTCGTCCTCTATCCGTTTCTGCAGAAGTATTTCGTCAAGGGAATTACGGTGGGTTCGCTCAAAGGATAGGAAGACCGATCGATGCGGCGACCGGCGGGTCCCGGATCGGCTACACAATCAATATGTGCATACCTTACCAACAGGAGGAAGGAGAACATGAGAAAGAAACTCGTACCGATCATCATGGCGATCGTCACGATGGCGGCCATGCCCACGTGGGGGGCGGGGGGGCAGGAAGCGGCGGCGTCCTCGACCGGGCCGGTGACCGTGACGGTCATGCTGCGCGAGCGCGGAACGGCGGCGCAGAATCTCGAGGCCCCGGTCTATACCGAGATAATGAAGCGCTCCGGCGTCAACATCGACTTCGAAGTGGTTCCCGCGAGCGATTGGAACGCAAAGAAGCGAACCATTATTGCCACCGACGACATTCCGGATCTTATCAGCGTTCAGTTGTCCGACATCATCGACTTTGCGGACGCCGGGGTCTTCTATCCGCTCAACGATCTGATCGATGATAAAATGCCCAATTTAAAGGCTCTATTGCAACTGGAAGAAAACCAGAATGTCTGGAAAACGGCCGTCGACGGGACGCTCTACGCGTTCCCGACTTTGAAGCACTATGAGTTTCACCGCGGGATCATATCGGTCATCCGGGTCGATACGTTGAAAAAGCTCGGCCTTGACATGCCGAAGTCGTTTGACGAGCTCTATGGCGTGTTGGAAGCTTTCAAGAAAGCCGATCCTAACGCGCATGTGTGGACTACGAGAGGTGGATCCGACAATCTTCTTAAGTGCATGGCATATTCCTGGGGTACCGGACACGAGATCTATTTCGACAAGGACATGGGTAGATACGTCTACGGTTCGGTGACGTCGCGTTACAAAGACCTGCTCGCCTACGTGGCTCGCGCGTATCAGGACTGAATATTGGATCCGGACTACGTGAGCGTGACGTCCCAACAGTGGCGCGAAAAGCTTGGAAGCGGCAAATCTTATTTCTTCTTCGATAATCCTACTTACGGCAAACGGTCCAACGATGCAATCGTAAACGTGATTCCCGATGCATGGTTCGAACCTACCCCCGTGTTGCAGAATCCTTACGGTGGGCGGAGAAGTCTGTTCTACGACCGCATCGTGTGGGGAGGGTGGGCGGTCGGCGCCCACACGGAACGTGCGGACGCGGTCGCTCAGCTTCTCGATTTTATGTACTCCGATGAAGGCGCCGTCCTGAAAACATTCGGCATCGAAGGAGTGCACTACGAAAAAGTAGGCGACGACTACCGCTACAAGCAGGATGTCCTCGAAAAATACAAAAACCCGACGGGGGGATACAAAATCGACGCGATCGTAACGGACATCGGCATAGGCGGATACGGCGATTTCAACCCGTATATCGACATGCGGCTCTATCGTCTCACCTGGCCAGCTTATCAGATAGAATGGTACGAAAAGATGGAGCAGGACCCCGCGTGGAGCGACCCGGTGAGTGATCCGCCGTTCAACGCAGAGGAGCGCGCCACGCTGGCCGATCTGCGAACCAAGGTCCAGACTATACTTCAGCAGGGGATCGATAAGGTGATCCTCGGGGATATTTCGCTGGATGAGTGGGACGCGGTGGTCGCCGACGCCAAAAAAGCCGGGGCGTTGGAAATCGAGAGAATCTACAACGACGCGCAACGCCGCTACGAGGCGACCCGATAGTCCTGCTGCCGCTGATTTCCGAGAGACCCGGAGGCCCCTCTCTCATCCGGCGCCGACGGGTCTCTTTATCTGAAACGGAAGTGGGAAATCCTCACGGCTGAATCGTCGTCGAAAAGGAGCTGTACCGTGCGAATAACGAAGGAGAATCTGTTCGATGAGAATCGACGGTTCGCGAGCTGTCACGCGTCGACGTTGGTTCCCGTGAAGGGCGGGGGAGTGGCGGCCGCCTGGTTCGGCGGTTCCTACGAAAGCCACGGAGACGTGGCGATATGGCTGGCGCTGCGAAACGGGAAATGGACACCGCCGGTAAAGGTGGCGGATGAGGAGGGTTTGCCCCATTGGAATCCCGTGCTTTCGCATGCTCCCGATGGAAGACTCTGCCTGTTTTATAAAGTGGGACCCAGAGTTCGCGACTGGCGGACCCGGGTCATCGAGTCGCACGACGGCGGCCGTTCGTGGAGCGACCCGACGGAGGCGCAGGCGCTGGACGGTTTCCCGCCGGGGCCGGTCAAGAACAAGGCTATAGTGCTTTCGGACGGGGCGTGGCTGGCCCCGACTTCCCGGGAAACCGAGACGGCGTGGGACGCAGCCGTCACGATAAGTAGGGACGGCGGACGTTCCTGGGAACTCGGCGGGCCGGTTCCGATCGACCACGGCGCCTTTCAAGGACGGGGAATCATCCAGCCGACCGTATGGGAATCGGCGCCGGGAACGGTGCACATGCTCCTGAGAAGCACCGCGGGTCGCATCTATCGAAGCGATTCGTTCGATGGGGGCAAAACATGGCGCCCCGTGTACCCGACGGAGTTGCCCAACAACAACAGCGGTATCGATCTTGACCGTTTGGCCGACGGAACGCTTGCGCTGTGCTACAACCCGGTGGAGATCGACTGGGGAAAGCGAACGCCGCTCGTACTGAGTTTTTCCCGAGACAACGGAGAGTCGTGGGGCGAGACGCTGATTCTCGAGGACGAAGATCCTCCCGTCGATGAAGAGCGGATCAAGCTGGATCGTTCATACCGACCGAACGAGTTCTCTTATCCCGCGGTCGTTGCCGCCGGCACGCGGCCGAAGGTGCTCGTGACCTATACATGGAAGCGCAAGACGATCCGCTTCCGAATGATAGACCTGGAAGACGACAAATGAACGTCCTTTTCATCATGAGCCATGACATCAGTCTTCGCTTCGGCTGTTACGGAGACGCGACGGCGGTCACCCCGGCCGTAGATCGACTCGCCGCGGAGAGCATGGTTTTCGAGAATCACTTCTGTCAGTATGCGCTGTGCGCTCCTTCGAGAACGAATATCTTCACCGGATGCCGTCCGGACACGACTGGTCGTTTCACGATAGGGAATGAAACTTGGTACGATAGCTTCCGGAAACGAAATCCGTGGGCGCGCACGCTTCCCGAGCACCTGATGGGACATGGGTGGCGCACGCAGAGTCTGCACAAACTCTATCATGAGTGCGAGAACGATCCACCGTCGTGGAGCGAGGAGCCATGGTACGCGCCGTGGGAAGATGCGCCGGAGTGGACACCGGACGATTTCGAGTGCATGGACCGCGCGACGCGTTATCGAAATCCGGAGAGCCGGAAGCTCATGGAGGAACGGTTTGAGACGCTTATCGCACGAGAACCGAACGCGGCAACCGAGTTCAAACGGTGGCGTGGTCCGGCAGTGGAAGCCGCCGAGGTGTCGGACCGCGCGTATCCGGCGGGAAAGGTCGCTTCCCGGGCGTGTCGTGAGTTGCATCGACACGGCGGCGGAAGGCCCTTTTTTCTCGGAGTCGGATTCGCCGTAACGCATCTGCCTTGGTTGTCTCCGCGGCGCTATTGGGATCTCATTCCCGAGGAGAAGGTCACACCGGTGGACGGCACTCTGATAGAGGGGATCGCAGACAGGTACAGAGTCTTCGGCAACGAAGCGTATCAATATTTCGAAACGGACTATCTTGTCCCCGGCGCTTCGCGCGGTTGGAAACCCACGCCGCGTGATGCGGTACGGATGACCCGAGGATACTACGCGGCGATAAGCTATCTTGACGCGCAAATCGGTCGTATTCTGGAAGCGCTCGAGGAAGAGGGCCTGCGTGAAAAGACCATCGTCCTTTTTACGACCGACCACGGCTTCTCGATCGGGGAGCACGGACACTGGGGCAAACACTGCATCCACGAACCCGACCTTCGCACACCGCTCATCATACGCGCCCCGGGCTTCCCGCCCGGTCGGACCGGTCGGCTTACCGAGCATGTCGATCTTTTTCCTACCATCTGCGATCTTCTCAATGTGGCGACTCCCGGTTTTGTCGAGGGCCGCAGCTTGGCGCCGCTGCTCGCGGAACCGGATCGACCGTGGACGAAGGCTGTTTTCAGCCAGGTCCGCTCAAACGAGGAAACGGGATACTCCGTCCGAAGCGATCGATTCCGTTACAACAGGTGGGTTGATCACGAAGGCACGATCGTCCAGGAGGAACTCTACGATTACCACGAGGACCCCGGCGAGACCCGGAGTGTTCGCGCCGAGCGTCGCTATTCCGCGACGCTGGAAGAGATGAGGGAGCTATTCGATCTGAGCGGTTTTCGATTGAATTGAGAATCGTCCCACCTAGTTACGCGCCGGCAAGACCGTATACGAGGCGAAGCGGGCGGGCGCCGCCGGCAACGATCGGTTGTGCGGGATCCTCGGGTGTGTTGATGATCGAACGCTACGAAGACACCTGAGGCGTTACGATGAGGCGATTGAACTGCTCGCCACACAGCGACGCGGCAACGCGCTTGATCCGTCGAACCTGCGGCAACTTATCCAGACGGCCATCGGGAAACCGAAACCACCTGGGACGCCGCGGTGACGATCAGCAGGGACGGCGGAGGTATCTCGGAACTCGGCGGACCGGTCCCGATCGATCATGACGGTTTCGCGGGACGGGGGATTATCCAGCCCACGCTCTGGGAGTCGGCGCCGGATACGGTTCACATGCTCCTGCGAAGCACCGCCGATCGGATTTTAATAGAAGCGATTCGTTCGACGGAGGAAATAGCCGGTGCGCCGCATATCCGACGGAGCTCCCGGCAACAAAAGCGGCATCGATCTTGATCGGTTTCCCGACGGGCGACGGCCCGGGTCTCGTTCCTCCGGCGGCAATCAACGGCGTTGCCGCCGCGCCGCCGTTCGTGCGTCGGCCGCGGAGAGCTATAGTTTGAGAAGAATCCCGAACGTCGTTTGCGAACCCACGTATCCCCAGTAGGCGTACTCGAGCTTCAGTGCCATGTTTTCGCGGAAAAACCAGTTGACGCCTTCGAAAGATGCGAAACCCACGCGGAGTGGTTTCGAGACTGAGTTTACCGAGGCCCAATCGCCGGTGTAGGCGAAATAGTTGACACCCAGACCGAGTGAAAGATAGAAATCGAAGTTCTCAAGCCAAGGAGCGAAGTGATCACGAAGATTGTTGAACGAGAGGTGGGCGGTGCCGAAAGCCCCGGCGCCGAGCGTGATCCAGCCGTAGTTGTATCCCAAGCTCGACGCGCTGAGAATTCCGAACTGACCGCGCGCCGCGACGCCGAAATCGATGGGTATGAGGTTGCCGATATCGATGCCCGCAAGGATAAGCTCGGCGCCCGGATACGCGACTATCGCAAAAGGAAACGCCACGCCGGCCGATATCGAGGCGGCAAGATCTCCCGCGTTATAGACCGAATCCCAGTTGGTGTTTGCCGACTGAGCGATTGCCGCCGTCGAGACGATAAAAAGAAACACGACGCAAAGCGTCACCCATGTTCGCTGTTTCATGAGTCCTCCAAGCCGCACGGCACAGCCGTGCGAAGAAAATAAATCGTATGCAGGAAACCGTATCGATTGTCCCGGCAAAAGTCAATGACGCGATACCACCTCCGGTCACGCGGACGAGGAGACAGCAGGAGGTGACGCCCAAGCGTCTTCGACGGCAGACGGTCCGGTTCGTCGGGATGCGCAAACTTGCACGGGGTTTCACGGGGGAGCATCCGGCCGGCGCCGACTCAGGTTCCCCCGGTTTAGAAGTCGATCCCTTTGAGACGGTGGTAGATGCGTTCGTGACGTTCGACGACCGGCCGGTATGCTCGATGGGCGGCCGCATCCGGCTGAAAAGTGCGGCCGTAGCGGACCATCTGCGACGTTGCGGCGAGGAGATCGGCGTACCACCCGAGGCCGGTCGCCGCGAGCATCGCGCCGCCGAGAAGCGCCGTTTCGGCGACGGACGAAAGACGGATGGGCGTCCCGACGACGTCGCAGAGGATTTGCATATAGATGTCGCTTTTCGTTGCACCCCCGCAGGCGACAAACTCATGTGCCTCGATTCCGTTCGTTTCCAGACAGTGACGGATGTGCGCGGCGCCGCAGGCGATGCCTTCCATGACGGCGCGGAACAACGTTGCGCGGTCGCTCGCAAGCGATAGACCGCAAAATGCGCCCCGGGCCGTCGAATCGGAGAACGGCGAGCGATTTCCCTGAAAGTTGTCGAGGACGATCACCCCTCCCGACCCCGGAGGCACTCGGGCGGCCTCTTCGTCCATCGTCGAATAGGCCTCGTCGTCGGGCAGATCGCGGAGCAGGTTGCGCTTGAACCACGCGAGGATCGATCCCGCCGATGCCTGCCCCGCTTCCACCAGCCAAAGCCCGTCAACCATCGCGTCCGGGAAACCGCCGTAGAGTCCCCGTCCGTGAACTTCTCTCCGCGAGAGCGACACAAACACGTTGGAGGAACCTGCTATCATCGCGACCGGACCCGGAGCGGCGACGCCGAGACCGAGCGCGGCGACAAACGCATCGCCGCCGCCCTCGAACACGGGGATACCGGGAGGAAGCGCGAGATGAGCGGCCGCATCCGGGGTGACGGTTCCGACGTACGCGCCGCAGGGAACCACCGTCTCGGGTATTCGATCGACAAGATCGCCGACGCCGAGTTCCCGGTAGAGATCTTCGGGGAATCCCCACTCACGGTTGTGATAGAACCATCGCTGGCTTGCCGTGTTCAGATTGAGCGCGACGACACCGGTCAACTTCCATACGAGCCAGTCGACGTATTCAAGGAAATACCTCGTGCTTCGGTACGTAGCGGCCTCGCTCCTCGCAAGCCAAAGCGCCTTGCTCAACATCCATTCGGCGTTGCATCCCGCCGGGCAGTACTCCATCGCTCGGTGATCGGTGGCAAAGATATGTTCGGCTTCCTCGCCGGCGCGAACGTCCATCCACAGTAATGCGGGGCGGATCGCCTCCATGTTTCGATTGAGTGCGACGAGCGTGCATGTCGTCGCATCAAGACCGATCCCTTTAATGCATCGCACGTCGAACGTCGGTCGGGAAACACAGGCGCGGACGGCGCTTCCGAGTGCGTCCCACCACGACTCGGGCGTCTGTTCGGCCCATCCCGGGGCGGGGAAAGACGTTTCATATCCGGCGACCGCACTTTGTACGATCGAACCGTCACGATCGACGACGGCAACCCGAATCCCTTCCGTTCCGCCGTCGATGCTGAGGACGCATTCCATTCTCCGTTAATAACGCCTGTGCTCTGTAACGTCAATCGAAGGTAACACGACGGCTTCGATTGGTGCGTTGTCGCGACGGCGGTCACCGCGTACAATGAGAGCATGAGACTCCACGTGAGCGACGACGGACGTCGCTTCGTCGCCCCCGACGGAACTCCTTTTTTCTGGCTCGCCGACACCGCGTGGAACGTCGCGCTTCGCGGCGACACGCCCGACTGGGAGCGTTACCTCGATGTCCGAAGGCGACAGGGGTTTACGGTCATCCAGTTCGTCTGTTCGCCCTGGCGTGGTTGCAGAAGCCCGCGCCACGGTCGAATCTTCGAGCAGGCTTTCGGAACGGTGCGGTACGATGAGCGTGCCTTTGAAAAGATGAGCGAATGGATTTCGATGATCGTCGAACACGACATGACGCCTGCGCCGGTTTTGCTATGGGATAACAATCCGGACGATCCGTTCTTCGACTGGAGCGAGGAAACATGCATCGATGCCGGGCGTCGGATGGTCGAACGATGGTCGAGATACGACCCCGTGTGGATTCTCGCCGGCGACGGCGATTACCGTTCGGCGCGTCGGGTCGACCGGTGGAAACGGATCGGGCGTGAAGTTTTTGCCGGAACCACTCTGCCGGCGACCATGCATCCGTGCGGATGCACGTGGGTGGGCGATCTTTTCGCGTCCGAGCCGTGGTATTCGTTCGTGGGAATTCAAAGCGGTCACGGCAGCGTCGATCACGATCTCGGGTTTTTGCTCGCCGGCCCGTACGCCACCAGATGGACGGAAATCGAGAAGCCGTTCATCAACATGGAACCTAACTACGAGACGGCCTACTCCTTCGGCGAGAGAGTGCTCTTTACCGACTATCACGTGCGTCGTGCGGCGTACTGGTCGCTCTTCGGCGCTCCTATCGCCGGGCTGACCTACGGAAACAACGACATCTGGGTGTGGGCGCAACAGGCGAACGAACGGGCCGAGGGCCACGACGATATCTGGGTTGCCGGTCATTGGGAGGCGGGTCTCGAGACGCCGGGAATCGAGAGTCTCGGCGTCATGATGCGGATTCTCCGCCGCATCGGATGGAGTCGACTGTTCCCGGCCGGTCATCTACTTTCGGACCAACCCGGGTGGACGGATCCGAACAAGTTTATCGGGTGTGCCGCGTCTCTCGATCTTTCCACGGTTGTCGCGTATCTTCCGAAAGGCGGCGAGATCGGGTTTGTCGGCGATGTCGTGCGCAATGGAGGTCGTTCGTACTGGGTCGATCCGGTGACCGGAGCGTGGGCCGATGCGGGCGTCTTCGGCGACCGTGCGGCATTCGCTCCGGACGAGCGTGACTGGCTCTTCGTCGTGGAATCCTCCGACGTCGGTCAGTCGAAATCGGTGCGCGCCGAAAACACGTAGCCGGCGCCGCGGATCGTCCGGATGTGGAGTGGCCGCGACGGATTGACCTCGAGATGCTTGCGAAGACGGACGATAAAGTTTTCCACCGTCCGCGTTTCGACGCTTGACGCGATTCCCCACACTTGCTCCAGTAGCTCATCGCGTGGCACCACTCGGTTTTCGTTGTCGATGAGGTAACGTAGCAACGCGGCCTCAAGCGGCGTGAGAGAGAACCGCCGGCTTCCCGATCGTCCGGTCAAATCGCCGAAGTCGATCTCTATGTCGCCCGACGAATAATAACGCTTAAGCTCGGTCAGCTTTCGATACCAACTTTTCCGTCGAAGCATCCCCTTGACGCGAAGAAGAAACTCCTCCAGATGAAAGGGCTTGGTCAGGTAGTCGTCGGCGCCCGCTCCAAGCCCGCGCACCCGGTCGCGCGGGGCGCCGCGCGCGGTAAGCATCAGAATCGGAACCTGCGGGGAGACGGACCGAATCCGTTCGGCAACCTCGAACCCGTCGACATAGGGAAGCATGAGATCGAGAACTATCAGATCGAACCGATCGGGCGCGAAGATATCGATCGCTTCTCGGCCGTCGCGAGCGCGAACGACCGAATAACCCTCCTCTTGCAGGTTGAACTCGAGTCCTGCCGCGAGCGAATCTTCGTCTTCCACCAAAAGGAGCGTTCCGCCGATCGATCGGTCCGGCTTCATACGGCCGGCTCCGTCGTCGTCGAGTCACGCGCTGCGGTCGGGCGTTTCGCTGCTTCATGCCGCCCGCGCGGACGCTCGATCGGCAACTCTATAGTAAACGACGCTCCTCTCCCGGGACCGGAACTCGACGCCGACACCCTGCCCTTGTGGTGGCGGATGATTTCGTGGACCCAATACAATCCCAGACCGGTCCCCTGCACGCTCGGGTTTTCGGCGCGTTCAAGTCGCACGAACTTTCGAAACACCTGCTTTAGATCGCGATGCACGATGCCTATCCCGTGGTCGGATAGCGTCATCGACGCATAACGACGACCACACGAAAGGCGCATCGTGATTTCAGGCGCGCCGTCGGTGTATTTGATCGCGTTATCGATCAGGTTGTCGACGACGATTTCCATCGACCTTACGTCCGCCCGAATCATACACGGGGCGTCGCCGATTATCGTAATACGCTCCGGATCGAGACCGAACTGAGAGGCCGCTTGTTCGAACAGCGAGACGAAGAATCTATCGGCTCGACGAACTTCGAGATTCATCATCGAACGTCGTTCCTCGAGACCCGCGATCTGAAGGATCGAGGTGATATGTCTTTCGAGTCTGTCGGTATCGCGCACCATGAGGCCGAGAAACCTGTCGCGGTCTTCCCGCGCGAGATCGCGCGTCCGAATCGTTTCCAGATGGACGCGAATCGAGGCGAGCGGCGATTTGAGTTCATGAGTTACGTTGGCGATAAACGAATCGTACATGTTCGTCATGTTTTGCTGGCGTCTGAGCTTGCCGAACAGGATGGTGATTACGCCGGACACTCCGGCAAGGAGCACGATCCCGCCGACCAGTGCGACGATGTTTTGCGGGTTGAAGTCGATTTGGGGATAGTACCGTTCGCTGATTCGGGTAAAAGTAATGTAGTTAGCGACGAACCAATAGATCCACAAGCCGAGCAGACCGAACCACGCGATCTGAAGCATGACGAAAACGAGAATAGAGCCGAGTAGCCGTTGACGTTGTCTGCGCACGACCTTTTCATGTTACACTTCTTTTACATTTCCGACTATCGATCCGTCATATAATCTTGTACATGAATACACTCTTAATATACCCGAAAACTCCCGTCACCTTCTGGAGCTTCGCCAACGCGGTGGAGTTTGTAGGAAAACGAGCGTCGGAGCCGCCGCTCGGACTCATCACCGTTGCGGCCATGCTTCCCAGAGAGTGGAACCGCCGGCTTGTCGACACCAACGTCTCCACGCTGACCGATTCCGACATTGAGTGGGCCGATCTGGTGTTTTTGAGCGGAATGGACCTGCATCGCGACTCGTTCCTCGAAATCGCGTCACGGTGCAAACGGCTCGGCGCCACCGTCGTCGGCGGAGGTCCGTTCTGCACGATGCACCACGAGGAGATCGACTCGGTCGACCACTTTATTCTGAACGAGGCGGAGATTACGCTACCGTTGTTCCTGCATGACCTGGACTCGGGGCGTCCGCAAAGGGTCTACGCCTCGGCGGATTTTCCCGACATTTCCCAAACACCCGTTCCCGAATGGGATCT
>JAJRYZ010000167.1 GCA_024275515.1 Spirochaetota bacterium | reverse complement strand
GCTGGCGCGGGTGATGACGGCCGTGCTGAAGGACGACACGGAGCTGTTCAAGCAGTTCATGGACAACGAGTCGTTCCGGCGATGGCTGACGGATACGGTATTCGGGCTGACCTATGAAACAACGCGGCGGGAGGCCTAACCACAAGGATTGAGTCGACGACGTCTTGTTGCTTCGCGCCTGCGACGGCGCTACTCATCCTTGTCGTAATGCCTCCAAAGATTCCCAGGAAAACGAAGAGCAGCACATTTTGGGACCATTGGTGACGAGTTGACTGTACGTGCTTGATATGCTATAATAAGTACGTATACGGCGAGAGAAGAGGTGAACGATGAATAAGAAACTGACTCTCCTGCTTGATGAACAGATAATCAGTCGGGCAAAGGATTACGCGAATCGAAACAGGCAGTCCTTGTCGAGAATGGTCGAAAAGTACTTTATCTATCTTACCGGCAGGGGATCATCCTTGAAGAACGGGGCGGAGATACCTAAAGAGATAGAAGAAATAGTAGGAATTGTGAATGTGCCAGACACACTGGATGTGAAAGCAGAATATCGTAGATGCCGGGCTCAGAAAGGCATGCATGATTAGTATCTTCGTCGATTCTGATGTCATTATTGATTTGCTGGCCAAGCGGGAGCACTATTTGGAAGCTGCTCGTCTCTTGTCCATCATACGAGAAAAGAAAGTACAAGCGTACACAACGCCAATCGTACTATCGAACGTAGACTACATCGTCGCGAAATACGGAAACCGTGATAAATCGAAGAAGGCGATACGAATTCTTCGAAAGTACATCGGCATACTGTCGGTGGGTGAAGCAACGGTGGATAGTGCGCTTGAATCATCATTTGCCGATTTCGAGGACGCACTACAGTACTATGCCGCCGAAATCCGGGAAATAGATTTTATCGTTACGAGAAATGAAAAAGACTACAGAAAAGGAAAGATCAGGATACTGAATGCCCAACAACTTGTTGATATCTGTGCGACTGGAGAAGATATGGATGCATGACAATCGCATGCAGCCGACCCGCTTCGCGTGCGGCTGATGCGGAATGTTATCTTCCCGCGAGTTATGCGTCTCGGGTGGAATTAGGAAAATACCGATGATCGAAAAGCGGACAAAAGAAAACTTGAAGGACTATGAAACAAGACCTCGAGGTCAGTCTGGGCATGGAAGCGATATCTATCGATGGAGAAGTGTCAGATGGATGCTCCTTGAGTTTGTTTATCAGGGTAGTACGTTTATCGATATTGGCAGCGCAAACGGACACTTAATTGAATCGGTTGATAGATGGATGCGGAACACCGATGTCCGGTCGACTTCTGCAGCTTGGAGATATCGCAGGGGTTATTCGACGTGGAACAAAGAAGACTATCCAAGTTAGCTTCTTGTCTCTTCTTGGGCAACACGCTACTCTGGAGGTCGCCATTTGAGTTTGACTATGTCTGCACGATGATATTGCTGGGCATCCCCGGCGACTTGCGAAAGCCTTTTCTCGACAACCTGTATGGCAAATGTGTCAAACCGGACAGGTGTCTGATTCTCGGACCATGGAACCGCCGGGAAATGGAAGACGAACTGTCAAAGACGGGATTCATCCCAAGGGGATACTGTGAAAAGACGGTTCCCGGGAGATCACATGAAACCAAACGAATAATATGGATCGATAAGGAAGGCCCACTTCAAGGAAGAATGGAGGCGCACGCGAAGATTGTGAAACTTCCTTCGCCTGGTGGATGATAGGATACGGAGTCGCCTTAACCGGCAAGAAGGAAATGAAAAACAATGTGTCATTCAAGCCGACCCAGCTACCGTCACCGGGCGTTGCATTTCGCTTCGTTTCATCAACTCTTGGGCCGTTTCCCTCACTTCGGTCGGGACGCGGGACAGGCCGGCTCGACATTGTCCTCCAAGGAGAAAACTCCTTGCGTCAAGTGTGTTAATTCGCACAATAGTGTTTGTGATCGATAGGAGGTGATTGCGATGATTGTCCATCCGAAATTTGTCGTTGATGAGAACCAGAACCGACACGCCGTGCTGTTACCCTACGAGGAATGGGAGAAAATCATCGAGGAAATCGAAGAACTTGACGCTATTCGGGCCTACGACGAAGCGAAATCTCGACCTTCCGAACCGATGGCCTTTGATGACGCTGTGAAGGAAATCCGCAAAGGCGACTTCCTTGAGCTATGAGATCTTTATTGAACGACCTGCGCAGCGGGCTCTCGCCCGGACATCCAATCCCCTTCAAGATCGTCTGATTAGTGCCATCGGCAACCTCCGTACCAATCCTCGTCCTGCGGGAGTCCGAAAGCTCGCCGGCAGACCGGCATGGAGGATCCGAGTGGGAGACTACCGCATCATCTATGAGATCGACGATGTCAAATCGACAGTTCTCGTGGTTTCGCTCGGACATCGTGGAGAAGTGTATAGATCTGGAAGATAACAAGGGAATGCACTTGACTGCCGCTTACACGCCGGCAAGTGATTCCCGCCGTTAGGCCGAAGAAGGGAAACGGATGACGAAAGCGGCCGTGTATCTCGAAACGAGCGTTGTCGGGTACGCGACGTCCCGTCCCAGCCGCGACCTGGTCGTCGCAGGCCGGCAGCAGATCACGCGGGAGTGGTTTGCTGTTCGCGCCGAGGGATACGAGCTGTTCATCTCCTAGCTTGTGGCCACCGAAGCATCAGGGGGCGACGAGGCTGCAGCGAGAGAGAGGGTAGCCTTCCTGCAAGGTGTTTCGCGGCTACGGATTACCGACGCAGCCGGTGAGCTCGCCGGGCGCCTCGTCGAGAGCGAAGCTGTGCCAAGGAAGGCCGTAGAAGATGCCCTCCACATTGCGGTCGCGGCGGTCCACGGCGTAGACTACCTCTTGACCTGGAACTGCAAGCACATCGCGAACGCGCGGATGCGTCAGGCCATCGAGCGTGTATGCAGAGAGGTCGGCTACGAGCCCCCCGTGATCTGCACGCCGGAGGAGTTGATGGATGAAGAACGAGATTGAAGACGAAATCATCGAGGAGATTCGGCGCCGTCGGCAGGCTCATGCCGAGTCGCTCGGCTATGACCTCAAGCGAATCATAGCGGACCTGCAGCGCCGCGAGAAGGAGTCCGGCTGGTCATTGGTCGAGCGTACGCCCCGGAAGCCGCAGGTGGTCCGTAGGCAGTCATCGGTCTAACACGCCGCTGCAGCCGACGGCGCTGCGCGCCGCGGCTGAGTGGCAAGCCGTGTGTGCCGGGCATGGCACACAGCTTGCGGGGTGGGAGTCCCCGCGCCAGGTACAGGAGAAGCCGAAGGGAAGCGAAAGGGCAACTGCGGCACCGTGAGGTGAGGTGGGAAGGAAACCCAACGCGAAAACACGGGGCGACGAACAGGAACCGGATATGAGGTGTGGTACGCTCGGGACCAGCGGGCACGTGACTAGCTAGCGCCTGTCCCAAAACCGGCGATTTCGGACCGGCACAAGTTTGGCGTTGAGATCGGCCGACGGAATCGTCCGGCGTCGGGTCGATTCAACCGAGGCGTCGCCG